>NZ_CP145886.1:4207500-4507500 GCF_038049935.1 Rossellomorea sp. y25
AAAAGAATATACCACATTTTTAAATCTTATATCAATAGGAAATTCATTAATCCTTCCAAAATGGTGTTTTTTTAATTCTTTTAATAACTACAAGGCCCTCCTGCTCTCCCATATTGAAGAATTCAGTAAAGTATCACTACATCGTCATATTTAAACTATTAGCAACTAAGATCCCCCTTCAATTCTTCTTCCTCATTAAATTGTAGTATCAATTCCGGTTTTCAAATTTAATTTTGCACGCACCCAATAATTTCATAAAAGAGGTCCGTCCCTCATCGCTTTAAAGCGATGTGGGACCGACCTCTTTTTCAGGTTTAAGCTTGTTTACACACTATCTTTATGAGTTGAATACGATAGTAGTAGATTATGAATGAGGTGATGGATTCATGGAGCTTCCAACGATTTTGTGTGGGCCGATTGTTCGTCGGGTGGAACCTGCACAAGCTTTTATTTGGATTGCATTGAGCAAGCCATATGATATTAAAGCGGAGTTATTCAAGATAAAACTGGGTAACGAATCTCAATGTTTTGACTATATGAGCATAGCCTGTGAGACTGAGACGAAAACGGTACAAGCAGGAAAGAACTTATATATAAGTTTAATTAACATTTCTCCACAAGCCGGATCTTTTCCTACTAATAAATTATTAGGGTACAATTTATTGTTTGATGATAGTAATGAAACACTGGACCTGGGCAGCTTCGACTTACTCTCCCCTACTCACCCACACTCGATTGTCTACGAAAATCTCGCTTACCCTACCTTTTATATTAACGAAGGAACTCCATCGAATATTCTATACGGTTCATGTCGAAAGCTCCACGGGGAGGGGGCGGATGTGTTGTCAGAAGCAGATCATGTCATTGCAACGTCTTATATTCATACTGACAGACCTTCCTCTCTATTTTTAATGGGAGATCAAATATATGCTGATGATGTGGCAGATCCCATTTTTAAAATCATAACAAGGTTCGGAAAAGAGCTGGTGGGACAAGAGGAAGACCTATGTGCCGTCGACCCCCGCTTAGAAGAAGAGCCTTTTAGACAGGGACTTCAACAAATCAATGGCAGGCAATATATGACGGAACACTTTTGCAAATTCACTTCCAGAAAAGCGGCAAATCATCTGTTAAGCTTGAGTGACTATGCAGCCATGTATATTTTGTCGTGGAGTCCCTCATTATGGGAGCTCGCACATAAGGAAGGGATGTTCGATACCTTTCAAGAAGCAGTTGATAACAATGAAGTCTATTTCGCTTTTAAGGATTGTCAAAGCAAAGAGCATAAAACGGAATATCGGCGGCTTCAAGACCGCTACCAAAAGCAGATGAAAGAACTGGCTCATCTGGAGGAAGCCTTGTATTCTGTCAGAAGAGTACTGGCCAATACCCCGACCTATATGATGTTTGATGACCACGATATGTCAGATGATTGGAACCTGACACAGGATTGGAAAACGAGCGTTTGGAACGCTCCTTTAGGAAGACATGTCATTAGTAACGGCTTGGCATCCTATTGGCTTTTTCAAGGCTGGGGAAATGAGCCCGATACGTTTACCCATTTCGGTCAAACCATGCAAACCTACTTTGACTCTTTTCATCCCGGTTCACTCCCCCACTCCAACTGGGTACAGGCTCTATGGAACTATGAATCTTGGCATTTCACCGCCCCCACTGCACCAAAGGCTGTATTTCTTGATACAAGGACCCAGCGCGGTTATGTGAATAAACCAAAGCCTGTGAAGGTAGGAAGACGAATAGATGAAGAAAGATATAGTCCAAACCTTATTAATCAGGAGGGATGGTACAGGATTTCCACTAAACTGACCGCGTCTGGTTGGAATGAAGGTGAGCCCTTAATCCTTGTATCCCCTGCTCCCCTTTACGGAATCGGATTAATTGAAAACTTTCTACATGACTATATGCTTCCACTGAGGACGTTTGGTTTACCTGTCCAAAGCGACTTTGATTTAGAAGCATGGAAATACAACGGGAAAGGCTTTAGCGACTTCCTTCATCAGGTATTAGCCTGGAACCCAAGTGACTGCATCATCTTATCAGGCGATGTGCATTCGGCTTCGTCCGTTACATCTGATATTACCTTTCGTGATGGCCGGACCCTTACGATTCATCAGTTCACAAGCAGCCCGATCAAGAATATGAGCTATACAGGGATTTGGGGTGCCATCATGAAATTCATCATTGCCTTAAATGCCAGAAAAAGGACCGACCGGACGATCTACCGGTACTGTGATCATCAGTTTGATCTATTTCAGGAGGAACAGGAAAGTAGCACTCCTTCTGACTATGTATGGAAGGAAAGCATTCGTTACAGGCATATAAACGATTCTTCGATTATTGAAACCAATAATAACATTGGGTTGTTAAGGGACGGAGGGACAGGTCCGGTGTCCCGGATCATTGTTTAGGGACAACAAGCCTCTCCTATTGTCCGGAAAACTAATTCGCTCTCTTCTTTTTGGCTATCAAGCGACTCCAAATAGAAGAGAAAGTACATAGTCATTCGCCCCTATGTGAATGAGACGTTATAGCTGTCCCGGGTCTCGTCTCCGCCCTTCAGTTCAGATAACCTCCATTAGCCAATAACCATGCATCATACAGGTAAAACTATAAGAGGCTGCCGCAATGACTGAGACACTGAGTAAGACATTAGAAAACTTTTTATCCGGATGGAGTTTGTAAAGAAGAATAAATAAGGATAGAGAAAGCCCACCTTTCAATAGGAGAAATAACCAGGGACTGGCGGAGTAAAGATTATTCATTAAAGGATTGGCTTCTGTCATGTAATCGAAATGTAGCCCATACAGGGTCAGAAATGCATCTAAGAGGTTTATAATTGCGATGTAAAGAAGAAGTTGCCTCATGGAATGGACCTCCCTGTTCATTATACAAGATATTTATTGTTCTTTTTCGAGAACATATAAGTCTATTATATTACAGATGACCGATTTATACGAGATAATAAATCCGTTAAAAAGAACTTCAAAGGTTTGGTTTTTAAAATAACCATCGTGTCGATGTTTCCTTCCGTTGCTAAGATGTTTTCAATATTAAACAAACGTTTATTAAGTTGATTTTGTGCCATTACTTATAGAGATTCAGCAATCAATCATACGTTTGTTTAAAAATGACACTGGCTGGATTCTTCTTTCTGCAACACTTTTTTAAATAGTCTCAATCCTAAACAAAACCCCAACCCTTTCTCTCAGGGTTGAGGTTGTTTGTTTTTATCCATTTCTATCATACTATTGCTTCTTTTTCTTCCCCTTCTCATCCACCTTGATCACAACAGTGGTCAAAGGATCCAAAGTCAAAGTATCTTTGGTCAATGTAAAGCCAGACTTCTTAGAAACCGGCTTAGTTCCCGCTTCGTCGTTGTCTACTACAACCTTACCTTTAGAGAAGTCATAGTCACCCACCGATAGGGTACGCGCTTCGCTATCCGCATTGACGAATACGTAGTACTCACCCGTACCATCTGTAGATGCATTCTTGTAAGCTAGCAACAAGTCTGTATCCTGGATTTCAGGCAAGTCAAGCAGTGATACATTCTGATCAACCAGCTCTTTCTCACCCAATCGGAAAGCATTGGTTGATCTTCTGAGCTTAATCAAACCTTCTGTATATTCTCTCGTAGTTGTATTAACTTCATACTTCTTCTTATTCGTTGCTTTTTCCCAGTCAAACTTATTGATAGCGTCGGATGAATCATATGAGTCGTGAATGAAGTAGCCGAATGGGTTTCCTTCTTCATCTTCCAGCTCATGGTATTTCTGTTCCGGTACGCCTTCCCCTAGCCATTGCTTCGTTCGTCCATATTCCTGACCAGCGTGGATAAAGGCCGTTCCTTGTGATGTCAGGATCATGGAGTTCCCAAGGCGGATACGCTTATGAATCTCCAGGTTGTTTTCCGGGATGGCCGGATCCTTTTTGATCGATTGGGCAATGACATCGTATAACGGCAGGTTGTCATGTGCTGCGATGTATTGGACCATGTCGCCCGGGTCGTCGTCTGCCGTGTTGCCCGGCTGTCCTTTGATGTTGTTAAAAATCGTGTTGATGTCGCGTGCGCCGTTTGTCAGGAATCGTGGCTCACCTTCTGAACCGAATCCGGATTTCAGTTCATTACGGATTTCGTCGGAGAAGACTCCTACGTCGTCGGTTTTGTCCATCCAATCTTGATCCGCTCCCATTCCTTCTAATGAAGGATCGGATAAGTGACCGGCGAATGTTCTCCAGCCTTCACCGATGAACAATGCATCCGGGTTGATTTCAGCCGCTGCGTCATAGGCTTTTTGAATGGATGGGTAGGTTGCGTCGCCCATCATATCGAATCGCATACCATCGATTTTGTATTCGTCAAACCAGTATTTCACTGAGTCGACCATCAGCTTTTCAGCCATGGTATGGTTGGTTGCCAGGTTGTTTCCGAAACCTCCAAGGAAGTTTCCTTTGTCGTCCTGGAACGCATAGTAGTTTGGAACGATATCGTTCAGTGTGCTTGTTTTAGCCATATGCGTGTAGACCACGTCGAGGACGACACCCATACCCTTGTCATGAATCGCGTCGATCAATCGCTTCGTTTCTTCGATTCGTAATTGTGGATCAGTGGCATCCTGTGAATACGCACCATCCGGGGAAAAATAACTGTGAGGGTCATAGCCCCAGTTGTATTCATTTCCTCCCGCTGAATACTCAAGCTCCCGTTCGCCCATATTCGTTTCATCGCCGTAGTACCAGGCCATGATGGGAAGCAGTTGAACGTGTGTCACACCCATTGACTTGATATAATCAAGCTTTTTGATGAAGGCGTCATAGGTGCCCCATCTTTCCTTCTTCAAATCTTTTTCAATTGAAGGGTCGGACGTAAAGTCACGGACGTGGACTTCGTAAATGACCGCATCTTCACGTTTTTCATAGCCATCAATGGAAGCATAACTGAATTTCTTAGGATCGGTTCCTGTTAAATCGACGATCGCTGCCTTCCCGACATTATCGCCGTCAGGCCCAGCTTCACCCTCTGTATTCACTGTAAAAGCAGCCATTGATTTCGCGTAAGGATCCAATACTTTTTTCGTTATGCCGTCATTGGTTACTTCATATTGATAGTAGTAACCTTTCAAATCTTTCACCTTTAAGTCATTCGCTTTTACGTCTGTTGACCAGACACCTTTTTCACCAAGGGTCAGTTCCACACTGCCGATTGGTTTTGCGGCATCTTTATTATCAAAGAAGTTCGCGACTACCTTGCTTGCTTTCGGTGCCCATAGTTTTAAGGTCGCGTTTCCTTTATTATATGTGGCACCGAGGTCGTCACCATCATAGGCATACTTGTTATCGATCAGTCTCCAGCCAGCTGCCGCTTTAACGGTTCTGCCTGAGTAGGTGATGGATAACGGCAGTTTTTCCAGGTCAAAATCAGCTTTTACTTCCACTGTTTTGTCTCCGGTGATTTCAGCACTTTCCACTGTCACATCGGATCCGGCACTGTCTTTCATGGCTAAACCGGACAATAACGCTTCCTCTGTCAAACCATCTGTCATCGTGAAGTTCAGACGGATCGTATCGTCAGAAATGACCTCGGAAGAAATCAGTCCCGTTGCTACGTCGCCATGTGGGGAAATGTAGACATTGTCTTCACCCTGCTTCACCCACAGATGATCATATTTATCCAGTAAGTTGAAGGACTTGTCTCCGCCATCTTTCTCTCCCGTAGCTTCATTCACTACCAGGAATCCAAGGCTTTTAGCACCTTCATTAAGTTCAACATCTACGTAAGCACCATAACGGTCCTTTTTCGTAAAATCAATGGCATCTGCCGGCCACGTGGCAGGGGCATTCTTCACGTCTCCCCACGTCCATAAACCGAAGTTTTCATAATTCCCGTCTTCACGCTCATAATGAATACGCACCGTGTTTTCCGGCAGATCAACCGGCTCATACGTATACACTTTATCCGATCCTTGTTGGATCCAAATCTCGTTTACCTCAGGTGAAGTGATCGTAAATCCTTTATCTCCACCATCTTTACCGGCATCGCCTTTTGTAATATCCATTACAAGGAAGCCGATGTTTTTCGCACCCTCAGCAAGTGGTACGTCAATGTACGCGCCGTAGCTGTCGGTCTTTTCAAACATGGTAGCACCTGTCGGCCAGTTTGCCGATGGTGATTCCACGTCATTCCATAGCCATGCACCGTAGTTTTCGTAATTTCCATCGGTACGGTTATAGTGGATGCGGATGTTGTTTTCCGGAACCGGCTCTACTTCAGGATCTTCTCCCCCTGAACCTGATCCAGCTTCAGCACCTGTAATCTTACCGCCTTCAACGGTCAGCAATGCGGTACCGCCGTCTGCTTTGGAAGGTAGAGTCATCGTAATCTCATTTCCTCCGTCAGCATTGAATGTCTCACCGGAATACGCATTCGTCACGACTGCATCCGGAGAATCCACTGTCAACGTGATCTCTTTCGCTTCGTCCGCCACGTTCAACCCAACGTAGACAGAGTCCTCTTTATAGTCACGGGAGAATACGAGGAATTTATCGCTATTCGAACCACCGACAGTCTTTCTCTCCCCTTTAGCAAACACATCGGAATGTGCCCCTCTAAAGTTTAAAATCTTCGTATAGTGCTCTAACACGTCATTATTTTCTACATCATCCCAGGCAAAATCATAACGGTTATCATACTGAGGATAATTGTTTGCACCGCTTTGCCCTAGTTCTTCACCATAATAAATGACCGGCTGCCCCTTCGACGTTGCCTGAAGTGAAGCGGCCACTTTCAGCTTGCCTTCATCTCCGCCTAACGAATACAAGAAGCCGTCTTCGTCATGACTTCCTAAAAATTGACCGAGTGTTGCCGTGTTATCAATCTTTCCGTTTCGTGCCGTCAGCTTATCATTGGCTGCTTTCAGGTCGCCGTTTACAAAATCTTTAGCTATACCTTTGAAACCGAAGTCCAGAAGGGAGTCCATCATTCCGGTATCAAGATATCCCAGCTGATTGTCTGAACTTGCTCCCCAAGCTTCACCAATCATCTTGTGCTGAGGCATTTTTTCCGTGATGGCGTTTTTAAAGGCCATCCACGTAGCATCTTCCACGTGCTTCACAGTGTCGACGCGGAAATAATCGATCGTATTCCCTTTTGCCGTTGTCGCTTTCTCGATCCAATCCGTTTGCCAATCGATGATTTGCTGGCGGACTTCTGGATTTTCCGTGATGACGTCTGGTAATCCTGCTAGTTCTCCGACAACTTCATCCGTGCCAACATTGCCTTGGCGTACGATGTCGCTGTACTTGTTGCGTTCTGCATCCGTCGGGTAACCTGGTGGACGCTGATCGGTGGCTAAGTCACCATCGATCTCTTTTAACCCATACCCCGTATGATTCAAGACCACATCGACCATGATTTTAATGCCGCGGTCATGTGCCTCATCGATTAAGGTATGGAACTCCTCCATTGATCCAAAGTGAGGATTCAGCTCACCGAAGTTACTCGCCCAGTAGCCGTGGTAACCAAAATAAGGCTGATCCGATTCCCCGTTTGTTTCAACGGAACGGACATCATACTTAATATTTTCAACGACCGGACTGATCCAGATCGTATTCACGCCAAGGTTATCAAGGTAATCAAGTTTCTCCGTGATTCCCTTGAAATCTCCACCCTGGTACGTACCGCGTTTGCTTTGATCATAATTCAAATTGTAAGGATCATCATTCGACGTATCCCCATTGAAGAATCGATCTGTCAGCATAAAATAAATAATAGATTCATCCCAATCAAGATCCGAATCGCCGACAGACTGTCTTGCATTTACTTCGATTTCAGTCGTTCCCTCATAATAGTTCCCGTATGAATCCACTACGGTCAGAGGAATCGTTTTCGTCCCTGCCGTAATGTCATCATCGACGGCTAATGTCACTTCTTTTAATGAAGGATCGATTTCAAGTTTCTCTGATCCGCCAAGTGAAGAAACATCTGCCGTGATCTTTTGGATTTTCACATCCTCTGTCAGTCCAGCTACATCAACCGTCAAGACAGCGTTCTCATTATAGTCCACAGCAGTTGGAGCCACTGAACCAGTAACCGTCAGATCAGCTTTTTGGAAATCAAGAAATGATTGCCCGTCCATTGAATTGTAAGGGTCACTTACTTCTGTCGTTTCACCGTCTTTTGTGACCAGGAATGAGTACGGGTTCTTTCCATTCGGAATGTTCTCGTATGATAGAACGAATCTCTCATTCTCTGGTTCATACGTCATTTCCTTTGTTTCCCCGTTGTACTTCAACTCTACCTTTTCGATTGAATCCATCGTATCGTTTGCGAACAATTCTTTATCACGATAATAGAACGTCGCACTCCCCTGATCGATGACCGGGGCCGATCCATCAGGCACAATGCGGATTTCCTCGACACCGCTTGTTATGTACGCCTTGGTGAGGGTGTCGTTTTTGTTCACTTTTATAAAACGATCGCCAAACTCCTTCTCCGCCGTATTCCAGTCCTCGGTACTGCGAAGAACGAAACCGAATTGCTCTGTTTCAGGTGCAACGGCAATGTTCGCTACCGCCACTCCGTTTTCATAGGAGTCAAAGTTGATTTGATCATTCTTTACTCCTGTGTTCCAGGCCCATATATTCCAGCCGTCATACGTTTGGTCTTCACGCTCATATGTGAAGCGTACTGTGCGTTCACCCGTATCAGCTGCGTCAGTCGTGGTATTTCCATCCGCGACAGCAGAAGCTGCCGGTGCAAACGGTGACCACAGACTGATGAGTATCATCAAAGTCATAAAAATCGAGAATCGACGCTTTGTCTTATTTCCCATTCATGTTTTCCCCCTCTTAAATTGGATTAATAGAATAATAGAAGTGCTCTTGATGATTGTGGAAACGTTTGCACAAAGAGTTAAAAAAATGTGAGATCAATATTAATGTAGTTATTTCGAACTAGTGCAAACGCTTGCAATTTTCTGTCTTTTTTATTTTACAATAAATTCAAAGGAGTGGCTATATGACAAAAGGGGGATTTTTTTCCTATTATTAGTGTAAACATAGTGGCTGCTTTATAGTAGTAGATGATTTCACTACAGGATGCTTCTTTTGGGGTGAGACTTTGCTCGATTGAAGGTCCAAAGGCTATATTTTGTATGCTTATGGACGGAAAATGACTTTAGATTGTCTTTTTTTTCAGCTGGAGGGGGAAGCTGAACGGATTGGCGGGTGCCGGTATGGCTTTTGATTCTGATACGGAACCCTCTCGCAGTTAAATCCATCCTGATTGGGCAATTTTCAATCCTGTTTTGAGATTATTAATCCTGATTTTGATTTATTGATCCTCATTACGATTAATTGATCCTTCGTGTCAAATTTTCTTTGTCGGGGCGCCCGGAAGCAGTAATCATTCAAGTCGACGTTTCTCATCTACCGATTGCAAAAGAGCCAAAAAAAAATAGGAACAAGCGGATGCCTTGTTCCTACAATGTCACACGATCCACTTGTTGACGAAGTTGGATCATGTTATCTTTCACTCGTTGTGAAATTTCACATAATGCTTCAATCGAATTTCCTTTATGTTGACTGAGCTGGTGGACGATGTCGTCAAAGAGCATTTCCATTTCTTCATGGATGGCCATGGCCGATACATTGTAAATATGGATATTGGAGTAGCTCGTCAGATCAAAAATCGCCGAGTCGATATAAGGTCTGAAGCTGTCCAGTAACGCCGGGAATCCAATCGTCAATCGGGTCAATCCGTCTCGGAGTCCTTCAATGGTCGCAGCCAACTCATCGATCGGCTCCAGTGCGGAAGAAACGTACGAGCGGATTTTGTCATCGAAATCAGAGAAGATGCTGATGAGCTTTCCAGGAACCGTCCCACTTAGGGCAATATTCATGGCACCATTGATTTGAGCGGAGATGACCTCCAATGTGTTTTCGATGGCAAAAGCAAGCCCAGTCAAACCTCCCAATAGCGGCAATAGAAAACGGTGTGAAACTCCCTTGAAAGCTTCAAAGGATCCATCCAGGTAGATCTCTTTCACCTTCATACCGATAAGCATGTGATGAGACGTTTCCAGCACGTAGTCGTTCTTCTTCGGCATCACTACTTCATGTTGAACCGAGGCCCCCCCTGAAATGCTTGCACTTAAAGAAGAATCACGTTCTCCAAAGTTTTTTGCAAGGTCCCCAACCTGACTCTGAAATTCTGCTATGTGACTATTCATCTGCGCACTATTGAAGTTGATAATCTTATAGTGTGCCAGCATCTCGTTCACAAGAAGATCCTCCAAGGTTTCTTTCCCCCCGCTAAATAGCTCAGGAATTTCTTTATGAAGGATGTTCTGCAGGAATCCTGTCAAACTGGTAATCTCCTGTTTGAATTCAAGCAGCTGATTCCGGGCCTGACCGAAAATACTTTCGACACTGACGCTTCGGTTGAATAAGTGCTCCACGAGTTCGACAGGTGGGGAATTCAAAACACCATTGAGAGATTTACTGGCGTTTTCAGCCATATTCAAAAGAGAAATAAGATGGTCGATCTCCGAGGTCAAACGATGTCCCGTCGTCGTGATGCCTATGAATAAAGGGTTCCCGATCAAATTTTCGAAGGAATCCTCAAAGATCATCTGCAGGCGGCTCAACCGCTCGGAGTACCGGTCTCCCTCATGCTGGGCGATTTCCTGTGAATGGATCAAGTAGTCCCCGGCATACCCCAACCTTGTGGTGACATCACCTGCCAGGGCCTCAGCCAACAGGTTAAGATTCTCACGATTGATTTCGATCCTTTCCGAATGACCGCCATAGAGGGGTTCCCCCGTCCAGATGCTAGTCATGATGTGGGCATCGGCTTCAACATGGATTTCACCGTAACCAGGTTCCCCATCTAGACCAATTACGTATTTCCCACCATCGGTATACCCCGTATGATTGTTTGTCAGGATACTGAACTTCTCGCCGATCACCGGTATCCCTGTCGAAATATCGTATCTCTTTCCTGGAATTCGCGAATCAAGATTCAGGGCAATGAGAGTTCCGGTTAAGACGTCATAGTTGGTGAAGTAATTGGTGATGTTGTCGTAGCTTTTGTTAGGATCGATCACCCCTTTTGGAAGAAGTGCCGGGTTTAGGGTAACTGCTTTAATATCTGGGCGATTTCTGACGGCGTAGGTTGCTAATGGACCACCAAGAGAGTTTCCCGTGGCGTATTTCACTCCGCCTTTATTTTTACTTTCCTTATCTACTTTTGCGAGATAACTTTCCGCTGCCTCCAGTTGGGGGAGTGTCAAATCGCTTAAAAGTTGGACATCTGTTAATAAATCTTGATTCCCGTTTACAGCACCTGCATCTGTACCAACATAAATTACTGAAATTTCTTTTGTCTTAAAGTTCTCGACTGTTAGAGCATCAAGTCCTGATGGGTGTTCATACATTGTGTCTATGACCTTATAGTCATGACCATTAACGGTTACTTTGTCAGTAACTTTTGGATGCTCATAAGCAACTAACCCAGCTAATTCAACTAAATCTTTATCCATATTAATTTTATTTACTTCTTGTATAAGTGGTTTTTGTAATTTAGTCATATCCCAAATCACCTTTATTTAGATTTAATTAATTCAGTTTTTATTGAATTATCCTTATATCCCTCAGATGATTCTTTGTGTACACCATTATCATTGATTATGATTTGATAAGTCCCATTAGGAATTGAATTCAATTTTTCTAAATCATTTGATACTTTATCTAGAATACTTTTACTCGGAGATACTTTATCCTCTTTCATAAATAGAATAATATTAATGTTTATATATTGTTCATCAAATGATTTTTTATCGAATGCATTTTTCAGGTCTTCTATGTTGGTATTCGAATTTTCCATATATAAATCATACACTGGCTGTATTGCCTCATCACCATTAAATGAAGTAATCGAATAATAGGGAGTCATGAAACCTGATCCGCCAACATTCTGAAGTGATTCAACAGTTCTACCCACTACCTCTTTTTCGGATACAACTCCATCAAGATAATTATCCAGATTAATAAACTCATCTTCGAAAATCAGTCTATACAAACCTTCTCGAATTCCTTCTTCAACAACATCTTCCTGGGACCTTACTTCTTCGGAAATGATTTCTTTAGTTTTCTGGTTGATTGGAACAATGGCATAAGAATAAAAATGGACAGGTCCTGTCGACTCTACAAATACCGTCACTCCATCTACATTTCCTACTAGATTATGAACTTTTACCTCAGTCTTATATTTTTCTAAGAAAAATTCCTTGACCGCTTTTTCTACTTCTTCTCTTTTAGCTTCAGCAATTTTATCGTTTTCTTCACCATTATTTAATGTGTACCCTTCACCTTTATAATCTTGCACTCTTTCATACTGAGCTGCCACTTCATTTTGTGCACTTTCCTTTTCATCCACACCATTACCATTCGCATTATCCATATTCATACATCCTCCAAGTAATAATGAAAGTCCGATTCCATATATAATCCACTTATTTTTTCTGTTCATGAATGTCTGATCCTCCTAATTGGATGGGTTCATTTAAAGAATTACCTTTATATTGTATAAAAGTCTGTAAAGTATTAACAGTTCAATCGGGTAATACTTAGAGCAATCCAGTAAAACAGGAAAAAAGTAGGGGAGCAGACTTCTTCGTTACGTTTCTTTCATCCTATTCATTTCACATATTCAACTTATGTCTTCAGACTCATATATTTGTATAATTACCCCAATTATTCAAATGATAACCTATAAGTTCTGAAAATAAATCTCCTGAAATTTAAGCTTATCACCAGGTCGGGAGTAGCTAGATAATCATAGTGGGTCACACAGCTCACCACTTTAACATTACTTCTTTACAATGGAATCCGGAAACGTTAATTGCAAAGAATTATCTTTAATCCCATCGTCTACTTTTTCGTAATTAAATTATCATTAATGATTACACTGTAATTTCCTTTAGGTATCAAGCTCATAGACCTAATATCCTGCTGAACTTTATTAAATATTTCTTTATTAGGTTCTACATTTTCACTCTCCATATATAACTGAATGGTAATATTATAATCTTCTGCTACGAAATCAGCTTTCGAAAATAGCGATTTAAGTTCACTGATGGGTATGCCAGGATCTTTCAGATATGCCTTATACACAGGTTGGATGGCTTTATCGTCCGGTGGAGTGGATAGATAAAAATAGGGGGTCATATAACCTGCCCTTCCGACATTTTCCAGTGATTTTTTCCTTTTCCCAACCACTTCATTTTCGGACTCTATCTTACTTAGATACTGGTCCATTAAATTCATCTTCAAATATAAGGTGATATAGACCTCCTTGAATGGCGCTCTCGCTTTCACCGTCCAAAGACGTAACGTCATCCTCTAATACCCTTTTGCGACTCAAATCGATTGGCACTATAGCGGTTGTAAAAAAGTGCACAGGTCCTTTCGACTCAACAAATACTGTCGCACCATCCACATTTCCGACTATGTTATGGACTTTGACATCTGTTTTATACTTTTCCATAAAGAAATCCTTAGCTGCTTTTTTTACTTCATCACTTTTTTCCTCTGCAATCTTACCTTCCTCTTCTCCATTTCTGAGGACATATCCGTCACCTTTATAATCTTGCACTCTCACAAAAGTATCTTTATATACTCCGTTAGCCTCTTTTGAATCAACATTGTTTTTTCATTATCCTGATACATACATCCACCAAGGAATAATAAAAGTCCGATTCCTCATATAACCCATTTATGTTTAGCATTCATATTTGTCTTATCCCTCTCTCTTCATAACCTCTATGTATGAGTACCTACTCCTTAACAATCTCATCCGGAGTCGTCTTTTCGAGGGAATTTTCTTTCACCCCTTCAAACGACTGTTTGAGGACTGTATTGTCATTGACGAAAATACTGTATGTTCCTTTTGGTATATCATCCATACTTTCAATATCGTTTACAACTCTATTAAATACCTTCTCATCCGGGTCAGTTTCTTTATCTTTCATAAATAAATTAATGACTACCTCAAAATAAGTAGGAATAAACGCTTGTTCATTGTAAGTAGCCTTTAATTTTTCTCTACTAACCCGGGGATCTTCCATGTATAGCTCATAAACTGGTTTAATTGCTTCATCATTTGAAACGGAGGAAGATAAAAAGTAATAAGGTGTCATATATCCTGATCCACCAACATTCTGAAGGGATTCAATCGTTCTTCCAGTAACGGGTTCTTCCTTTACAATTTTCTCTAAATACTCCTCCAAACGATCAAACTCGTCTTTAAATATTTTTCTGTATAAACCTTCTGTTATGGCACCCTCCACCTGTCCTTCTTGAGAAAACACATCGTCTGACAGAATTTTTTTATTTGATTGATCGATTGGAACAACTGCATACGTGTAAAAATGAAGAGGATTAGTTGATTCCACAAATACTGTAGCTCCGTCTATATTGCCTACAATATTATGGACATGTACCTCTGTCTTATATTCTTTCAAGAAAAAATCTTTTACCGCTTTCTCTACTTCTTCACGTTTGCCTTCGGCAATCTTGTCTGTTTCTTCCCCATTTTTCAGGGTGTATCCTTCTCCAATATACTCCTGGACACTTACAAATTGATTCTTCACCTGTTTTTTAGGATATTCTTTTTCATTCACACCATTCCCATTCGCACATCCGCCTAGCAACAATGGAAAGGCGATTCCGCATATAAACCATTTATTTTTAGTGACCATGAACGTATACACCTCCACTATTGAACTTAAAACATTCTTAATCCATCAGAAAAACATCCTCTTCTATCGAATTATCTTTAAACCCCTCAAAGGATTCTTTATGGACTCCATTATCATTTACCGCTACCCTGTAGGTCCCCCGGGGAATCGATCCAGCTTATTAAATTCATTTTCAAAAATGAGACGATATGATCCCCCCTTGATCCTGTCCTCTACTTGCCCCTCTTCCGTAAACACGCGATCCGTCAGCACCTTTTCCTACTTCCCCACGATTGGATTCTGCAATTTTGTCGGTTTCTTTTCTATTTGGGAGGGTGTATCCTTGTCCATTATAGTCCTGGACGCTTACATATCCACCTTCCTCTACCCCTTCCTGAGAAGAAATGCCACCTCCGAGCAGCAAGAAAATAAAAGAAATACAAATGATCCATGCTCCGGTTTTGTTAATACCTATGTAACTCGCCCTGAATAACTTTTGTAGTACTTCTTTATTGTAAAAGATAGTGTAAAATATTAACAGTTTGAGGATTTTAAGTTATTGTTCCAAAGAGGTTTTAAATAGCAGAGAAATAAGGAATATCACTAACGTGGGAATGAGAGGAATAGTGAAGTGTTACCGAAAAGGGTCCCGTAATCTATTAAGGATTGATGAAACTCTATTGAATCAGAAGTTCTTTCAGATCATCTTCCTTCACCATGGTCAATATTTCAAGTGGCAAGAAAACAGGAAAAAGCTGATTACATTACATAATCAGCCTATACACGAGCTTCTTAAGTACAGAGATAATTCCTTTGGACTGAGGTTCATTTTGAGTGGCTTTAACTGCGGAACGATAGCTTTTTTCAAGTGAATCTTGTTATAAACAAATGAAAAAAGAGAAGCAAAAGGTCCGTCCCTCGCTTCTCTTAAAACAAATTAAGATACATTCTTCTCTATCGCATCTACCTTTTTTGCTGAAAGATCGATGGTCGAGATGGCTTTCCAGATCGTAAAACCTGAATATAAAAGGAGTAAAACTCCCGGGATGATGAACATCAATGCACCGTTTTTCGAATTCATGAAATTCATGAAGTATCCTATATAGGGAATCGTGAACCCATTGTATTCTGCCACTACATTTTCAGATAGCACAGGTTCAAGGTCCGGAGCGTCGTTATTGTCCCCTTTTGTTTTATACATTACATGTTCTCCGCTCTTTATCACTTCCAAAACCCGGTGAGTGATGAGAATGTTCTCTTTCTCTTTAAATGTAATAACATCGCCTTCTTTAAAACGGGTCATATCTCCCCCGGGCTTCACCGCAATGATTGATCCCGTTTGGATATCAGGTTCCATCGACCCTGATAATACTGTCTTTATTTGATAGCCCATGAATTGGGGTTCCCCACCGGCTGCCTTGGATGAAACGACAACAAATATCATTATGAACAATACAGCATACAGAACGACCGTAATACTCGTACTTAGTATTCTTTTTGCTAGCTTCATTTTTTATCAACCTTACCTTTCTTTTACTCTTGATTACTAGTTTTATCAGGTGAAGCTGGAGATGGTTCTACCTGTTCTTCTTCCTTGGATGGGGGCGCTTCTGAATTTTGGACACTTGCTCCTGTAACTTCGGGTTGTGCATTCTCTTCTGGTTCTGGCTCAGCAGGTACTGCAGGCTGTTCAGGTTCTTGCTTTTCCTCTTCCTGTGGTGGAGATTCTTCCTTATTGTTCTCTTTAATTTGATCATTAGCTGTGTCAGTTTCGGTTACTTCCTGTTCTTCTTTTTTGTCTATTTCTTCTGGTGGCACAGGTTTACTTTCATCTCCGCCCTTATCAGGGGCTTTTGGTGTTTCTTTGTCGCACTTTATAGTAATTGTTTCACTCCATAATTCATGTCTGGTATCTTCCTTATTTCCGTGTCCTGGGCGTTGAAGGGCTTTGAATTTATAAGATCCCGGCTTAGTTGTGTTAAAGACGATCTTGTCTGTTCCACCTTCAGGTATAGGTTGAATCATCCCACTACTTATCTTTTCACCGGCTTTCATAGGATTTTTTCCACCAGGTTCATAGAATACTTCATATTCCGTTGTACCTTGCATGGCACTTCCCGTATTCACAATTCTGGTTGAAATATCAATTGGGGAACAAGCCTTAACCGTCCTATCCTGTTGATCAGGGAAGCTTAGAGAACTGTTATCCCATATACTCCAAGTTCCAGCAGTGATTACACCAGTTACATGGTCTTGATCGTTAAAGTAGGCGCCTGTACTACCGTCTACAAAAGAAGTCGTGATGGTAGTGGCATACCAGATGACCATTAACTGACATAGAAGCTTCCACTTTTTTGTTGGGGTTTTGTGTTTTCTTGTTCTTGGGTATCTTATGGAGATCACATCCTTTGGATATGTGATGAATTAATTTCTTGAAGAAGTCAGAAGTTATATCCTTCTGACTTCTTCAGAAAATCAAATTATTATTTAATAGAAGAAAGGTGGGTGGGGACCCACCTTTCCATTATTCTATCTTAACGTTCTACACCTGCGCCTTGCTTACCATCAAATGTCCATTCTAGTTTAAGGGAATCGCCTTGGAATCTGTTTTGGTCTTGGCCATTCTCTACAAATTCGTATTGAACATAAAGAGTATCTGTACTCCCTGCAGCAAGGTTCCCTCCATGCTCAGCAAACCACCCACTCCAGAAATTCCCTTCAATAACATCTGGAGACATATTTTTCAAATCATATAAAGTTGTGGACCAAATTGGTGCATCTAATTTATCTGCATTTATTAAGAAATTAACTCGAATATGTTTTCCTAAATCTTCTGTATTGTTATTATTTGCATCGGTTACAGTGTATTTCGTCATTAAATCAATTGTTGCAATATCAAGCGTTCCACCATTAACTAATTCAAATGAACGTAGCATTGTATCTCCTGGTTTAATATTACCTACATCGACAATTGTTGTTGGATTTGCACTCAGATCTAATGTACCTGCTGCAAACGTTGCGTTAGCTTCTGCAGTATCACTAAAGTACGCATATGTACCTCCCCCAACTAATGCCAATCCTAGTGCCGCTGATGCTACGCCTAAACCTAATTTTTGCTTAATACTCATTTCTAAATTCCTCCTCGTTTTCATCCTATTATTCGGTTCGTTCAAAAGTTTATTTTGTTCTTTTTAACGAACCTTACACTTGAAGTATAAGACAAATGTCATAGATTGAAAAACTTCAAATCCGGTCGTTTATTCGTTAAAAAGAACAAAAAGCGTGGTTTTCCTCTATTTATCTCTATATATCTTATCTTTCTATTTATTATTGAGAACGTTTTGTTCTTTATAATATACACCCGAACGCGAGTCAAGGGACAGGTTCCCTGGCTCCCAATCACTTTACTCTGTGAATCCCTTTTCTGAATACTCCAGTCACCTTAGATAGTTGACTTTCCGATACACCTTTAGTGTTTTCAACATTGCTAAGAATTTATTTCTCCGTTCCTTATTCATTTTCTGAAACATGCTGTTGTTTGTAACTACTAGCTTGCACATATATAGTCGAACTTCGGATCTGTTTTACGATCGCTTAAAGTAACTTCTAGGCATGTACTTATAAACCGTGCATGACATAAAAGTCCACATCGGTTGTATTTGGTATTATTCCAATAAACGCAACTTGAACTGATTTTTTAATGAGGATAGGTATAGGGTCGGAGGTTTCTTTAATAAAACGTGAACATCATTATCCATAATGAAATAGGTAATAAGCTTATTATTACTTTTATACTTTAGTAACGTGCCGACAAATCTTTGCTTATCTTCGTCGTTTTAAAAATTGTTTGACTGTTGTTTCCTCAACATAATATGATAAATCCCACTTCTGCTCTTTATCCTGGCTTTCCTTGGCATTTAGCAAACCACCTTAACCCGTGTATTTTTTTATAGTTAACCATTTACTACCTCAGAAAACATTCACCCTCCTTTTATTATTCACATGAATACAAACTCTACTGTAAGTTCATTAATAAGGGCATTTTACTGGCTAACCATAGTTTTCACCTCTTCATATGCAATTAGAAAACGAAGTGCTATGTGTCTTGGTCAGGGGGAATTAGGTAATTGGATGAAAGGTGAAATAGAGTTTAGAGCGCTGAAAAGAATATGGTGAATTGGTGGGGAGTTGTATAAAGTATTCGCCATTAGCCCTGTAAATTCTGCAATCCTCCTTTCTAAAAAGAGGAACCATGGAACCTGTCCCCTTGCTTACCTCATTAATAAGAAAAGAGAAAAAGGAGCCAAGAGAACTATCCCCTTTGGCTCCTTTACTAATCCACATCAATCCATATACTTTAAAACCTCTCCTACCACTGCTTCATTAATCCCCCCACCAATCTGATGAACTTCTGAAGAAGTCTTACCTTCAATAGTATCAATCTGAGATCTTTCCAGTCCTTTTTGTGAAACGAGCAGTACTGGTACGCCGAGTTTAGACGCAAGTGGACCTGCTGATAGGGCGTCAACCAGTTTGGCTGTTTCGGATTTGGCAATTAAAATGGTTGGATAGTGATTTTCTGTGTAGAATTTTTCTATCACTTTCGCATTGGTATCATGTCGGGAAAGGCCGCTGATACGGTTGCCCTCCACATTCTTAGTTGTGATGCTATTTATTTCTTTCATGATGGCTGCATCAAGTACCGCTGCTCCCCCGATAAAGTGAGCGTTCGATAAATCTTCCGATTTCAACCAGTCATACGTGGCTTTAGGAACAGATTTTTTCTCTGAAAGAATGATCGGTTGTTTCACCTTTCCAGATTGGACCGCAATCGACAGTGCATCCGGTTCCCCTCTTCCATAAGCAAGATATGCTTCCGTCACATCGACTGATTTATCGAGCTGCTTTGCAATGAGTAAAGAGGTTTCGTAACGATCTTTACCTCCAATACGAGAAACACTATAACCCACCTTCAAAAGTGCTCCTTTTACCTCATCGGAAATAACCCCGCTACCACCGATTAATACAATTTTCTTCGTGCCAAGTCGTTTTAATTCTGCTTCTGTTTCTGCTGGCAACGTCCCTTTTGTTGTCAGTAGAATTGGTGCGTCGTGTGCAGAAGCTAATGGTGTGGCGGTTAAACCATCTGCAATCGCACCACCGTTAACTAAAAATACTGTTGAGGATGTTTCCCACCCCTGTTTCGATACTTCAACAGCGGTTGAATACCTCGTTGTGCCGATCAGGGTTTTCAGTTGAGGTTTTCCTTTCTCAACTTGTACTTTAGCAATGGCACTCTTGTTACCTGCTTGGTCTTCTGCATGCACACTGAGTTCGGTGCCTGCTTTTTGTTTACTGATTGCAATCGTGAATTCACCATTATTATTCGCAGATGTTTTCCCGATTTCCGTTGAATCTGAACTCGCATAGACTGTGGAATTCGCTTCTGCTTTTCCTGTAATCGACGTTGACTGGTCTCCTACAGGATTTACAGTCGGCTTCGCTGGTGACGTTTTATCTTCGACAGTAACTTTTACTGTTTCACTGTGATTTCCTGATGCATCCACTGAATACACACTTACTTCTGTACCCGCTTTTTGCTTACTGATTGTAATGGTAAAATCACCATTACTGTTCGCAGTGGCTCTGCCAAGCTCAGTTGAACCAACTTTAGCAAGCACATTAGTGTTCGCTTCTGCTTTTCCAGTGATAGAAAGCGAATTATCTCCTACTGGATTTACGGTTGGTTTTGCTGGAGCTGTCTTATCTTCAACCTTTACAGTTGTCGCTTCACCTTTGTTACCGACAGCATCTACTGCATACACACTAATCTCCGTGCCTGCTTTTTGCTTGCTGATCGCCAAAGTAAAATCACCTGTGCTGTTTGCAGATGTCTTTCCAATCTCTGCTGATCCGACTTTTGCAAACACAGTTGCGTTTGCTTCCGCTTTTCCTGTAATCGACGTTGACTGATCCCCTACTGGATTCACAGTCGGCTTCGCTGGTGCTATTTTGTCTTCGACAGTAACATTTACTGTTTCACTCTGATTTCCTATAGCATCCGCTGCATATACACTTATTTCGGTACCTACTTTTTGTTTACTGATTGTAATGGTATAAGCACCACTACTGTTAGTCGTTGCTCGGCCCAGCTCTGTTGAACCCACTTTTGCAACCACTATAGAGCCCACTTCTGCTTTCCCTGTGACGGCAGTCGAGTTGTCGCCTATCGGGTTAACAGTTGGTTTAGCAGGCGCTGTTTTGTCCTTTACCGTCACCACTGCTGATCCACTTTGGTTTCCAGATCCATCGATGGCATAAACGCTTAATTCCGTTCCCGCTTTTTGTTTAGCGATTCCGACTGTGAATGATCCATCACTCGTCGAAGACCCGATGATTTCAGGTCCGGCTTTGACCTCTACCGTCGCCCCTGCTTCCGCTTTTCCAGTCACTGAGGTGTGGCGGTCGGTTACTTCATTCACGGTTGGAACATCAGGGCTTGTTCCGTCCATTACCGTAATGGACGTTGCTTCACTTGTGGTATCACCGTCTGTCACGGTTACCCATAGAGTCGTCCCTGCCGGTTGTTTTGGAATATCAATATAAAAACTTCCTCCATAAGGAAATCCGTTTCCAATGACTTGTTGTCCATTGGTTACTTCAATATAACTATCATCGCCTGTTTCAACGGTTCCTTCTACATATGTAGAGTAATCATATACTTGTGAGACTTGAGGAGGTGCTACATAGCGGGCAACTCCGACTGCTTTTCTGGCATTCACACGGCCATGCCCAAAATAGTCGTCCTTCCCTGATTCACCGAGGTCATCGGCTGTAGCATACAAACGTTGTTCGACTTGAGCATTTGTCAAATCAGGTTCATTTGCTACTATAAGTGCTGCTACCCCGGCTACCACTGGTGAAGCCATGGAAGTTCCGCTCATGGTTCCGTATGAATTATAGGGTAAAGAAGAAAAAATGGAAGAACCGGGTGCGGCTATATCAATTTCACTTCCATAGTTTGAAAAATACGATTTTTGATCATAGCGATCTGTCGATGCCACAGAGATGACATTCGGGTAGGAAGAAGGATAATGAGTTAAACTCGTATTTTCATTCCCTGCCGCTGCCACTACAACCACTCCATTATTATATGCATATTGAATCGCTTCATTATAAGAGTAACTATAATTATAGCTACCTAAACTCATATTAATAATGTCTGCCCCGTTATGGACTGCATAGTAAATTCCCTGGATAACATCAGAAGAATAAGCATATTCATCTGTAAATGCATCAATCGGCATGATACTCGTAAATGGAGAAACACCTGTTACCCCAGTCCAGTTGTCCATGGAACTCCCTATTATTCCCGCTACATGGGTACCATGATCACCTTTGGTCAGGGTGTAGGGGGAATCGAACACTGTATCATAAGGAGAAACAATACGATCTCTCAAATCCTGATGATCCATATCCACACCATTGTCAATGACAGCCACCACCACATCCGATGAACCTCTTATTTGATCCCATGCTCTTTCGGACTCGATCATTTGGTGGTGCCACTGAACACTATAATAAGAGTCATTCGGTACGTGGTTCAATTTAATCAAGTGATCAGGTTCTGCATACTCTACATCACGATCATTCTCTAGATCCTTTATAAAAGATTCCACATCCTGCCCTTCAGGGACATCCATTGTCACAATCGGAGCGGCATCATTTTCTTGATTTGCCAATACCTCATACCCCTCAATAGCTGCTTTATCCACTGGCTTTTTCAACTTCACAATCACTCGTTTTGCTAATTGATCATCTGAAGGAGCAGCAGTATCTCCATTTGCCTTTGCCACTTCAACAGAATAAAAAGGCATACCAAATAAACCTAAAACCATCACCAAAATCAAAACTTTTTTCATACATAATCCCCTTTAAATAATAGTGTTTAGTCAACCGAAGGTCACAAAGAAAAAAGTACAGAACAATGTCTGTAACCTTTTACAAAAACAGGAATTTTATGGTTGTAAATACATAATACTTTCATCCTATTAAATTAGCAATATATGTTTTTGATAGAAGGATGCAAAATTAACAATTTCATAAAAATATGGAAATATTTGTTGAACACCAAAAAGAAATAAGAGATAATATTTATTGAGTCTAAAGTAATAGGAGGAAAGAATTATATGAACTGTTATTATCATCACGGTACTGCCGGGTCAGCTAGTTGTCATGAATGTGGAAGGACATTATGTAGTTCCTGTTCAGATCGCTTCAATCCCATTTTATGTGAGGGCTGTTTTACAAGCAGTCAAAGTAGTGAGCGGAAAGAAATAGTAAAGAAATTCACTATTTCCGGAATTTTATTGTTTATAGGGATGATTTTTAGTATTGGTTCAGGATCCCTAGGAACGGCTATCATATCTACTTATTTTATTGCGGCAATCCCATTTGGATGGACACTTATTTCTCGCATACTTAGTGGTTGGGTATTATTTATGGGAATAAGAGGGTGGATCATTTATCCATTTGCGAAGCTCCTGGCTTCGTGGGTTATCGGAGGTTTTGTAGCTCCATTCTATTTATACAAGATGATCAAACGCTTTAAAGAAATTAATAATGACATGAATACTGTGATCCAAGAAAATGCTGATTTAAAAGCTGGAGCATAACCTTTAATGTAGATCAATGACCCCGGATTTAGTAGCTGACTAGATTTGGGGTTATTTATTTTCCTTAAATACCCTTAATTCTGCCTGCATTCTCCAAGGAGTCGTGCTATTTTTAACTTTATTGTGGTAAACTGTGAACACCAACATTGAACGTTCACGACAAAAACTTTACCCTAACTAAATGCCTGTACTCTACCACCTTCTGTATTTGAGGAACGAGCCGTGCTCAAAGGCTAGCTTTGTTTACAGAACTTTTTAAAAATTTTATCTTTTTTCTTGTGTCTCATATCAACACTAATTCGCCCCCACTACCTCCGAAATGCTCTTCTCTCAGCATATGGTACGCACTTAAAGCAAACCGCTATCTTCTTACCTCTATCATTGAAATAGTGTCTATCTTGAATAGGCTTTTGGTGGCAGATCGCACATCTGGATGGCTTTATCCACTTTTGAATAAGTTTAATCATAACTGTCTATCCTTTCCTGTTTTCTATAATTTCTGTATTCAGCATACCCTTATTTCCTATTAAACACTTATACTGAAAGTCCAGAAATTATAATTATCTGAAAATAAATATAACATAAAATGGTAATTAATTTTAAGAGCACTTATTCCCCCACACATATGCCAACTCCATTAAATATTGTAAATTGTCCAAGAAGCTGTTTTCTTATTATTCCCTCCCCGTCCCATATGCCTATATTATCTTTCTCTCTCATATAGTAGAGTAATCAACTAAAAAAGGGGTGAACCATATGAAAAAAGTGATTTCACTGACGTATTTATTCGGGGTTGTGTTTTTATTGGCAAGTGCACTTTATTTTTTCGCTTCTAACTGGCAGGTGTTTTCGCGGCTTGAGAAAGTGGCTTTGGCGGGATTTTTGATTGTATTGTTCTATGGGGCAGCTTTTCTGTTGGACCGTGTGTTAAAGGGGGCCCACTTCCTTTCAAACTGGCTGATGGTCAGCGGGGTGATTTCCTTCGGCTTGTCCGTCGCCTTACTCGGGCAGCTGTACAATTCCCATGCGGACAGTTTCTTGCTGTTCCTTGTCTGGTCTATTCCGGCGCTTTTATTCAGCTTGAACACAAGGTATAGCGGATTTTACGTATTAACCCATATCCTCATCCATTTGACGATTTATTTTTATCTGTTCCCTTCATCTCCATTCGGGCACTGGACACTCGCCCATACATGGATCGCGTTTGGAGTAGGAATTCTGAACACTCTCTTATTTTTGATCATTAAAAAAGGCTACCTTGCATCAAAGCCGCTCCTTTATCTGAGCCTGATCTCAGCCAATCTCCTCCTTATGGTCACAGCATTCGATAACGAGTATTCCGTTTTCTTTACCCTGTTTTATGTTTTCATCCTGGCCGTTGGCGTGTACAGGTACTTTCATAAAGAAACATCCATCTTCATCATCCTTTCGATGTTTGGAACAGGCTTTATCATCATCAAAATGTTCGAGTTGATGGCAAGGTATGTATCCAGCCTTTTCTTTGTCGGTCTCTTATTTGCCGCCGTTCTGTTACTAACGGGAAGTGTTTTTCTTGTGAACTATTTACGGAAGCATTCCTCTTCCCGTCATTGGACAAAGATAATCTTCATTGCAAGTGTCACGACCATCGCCTCTGTTTTCATCGTGGCGTCTGTTTTCGGACTGCTTTCATTGCTCATGGTCGATGTCTCAATGGTCACTCTATTTGTATTCGCGACGGTATTTCTCGTCATCCCAAGCACGTTGACCAGCTGGCCGTCTCCTGTAAAGTATTCACTCATGATGACCGGTATCATCATCGGGATGACAGCAAGTGTGTTTGATGAATTTTCGTTTGTGATGTTTCTCGTTCTGGCCTATGTGTTTTATGTTGAGAAACGGTCCGCTGCGAGGTTTGTATTCTACTTACTCTTTCAATTGAACACAGCAATCTTCTTGGGCCAAACCCTGGATCTAGGTACCCATCCCCTCCTTGTCGTGATGACGCTCTTGAATGTTGCCGTGTACCTTGCTACTTATAAAAAATATATCCTACAATATGGAGCGTTTCTCATTGGCTTCCTTGCCTTTTTCTCGTTAACTACAATCGTCCTTTCATTAACGCTTCATATTGTCTATACCGCTCTGTTTTTTCTGACCGCGACAGGCTGCGTCTATTACTTCAAAAAGCAGGACCGCACCTTCTATTGGGTTTCATCGCTGGTATTCTGGTTCATGCTTATCGTCCAGCTGTATTATGATCTGGCCTGGAAGCTCGTCCATAAATCCCTGCTTTTAGCCGTGTTGGGAATCCTCTTCTTAATGATGGCGGTTTATCTGGATAGGAAAGTTGGTTCTGATCAGAAATCACACTCAATGCTTGCCGGTAAGAGACTCGGAATCATTCTGATCATACTTCTTCAAGCGGGATGGGTTGGGTACCAGGTTTATTCCAACGAGACCCTTTTAAAAAATGGGGAAACGATCGTACTGGAACTTCAACCTGTCGATCCGAGATCTCTCCTCCAGGGTGACTATGTGGAATTGAATTACACGATTTCTCAGCTTGAAGACACCTCCATTGAAGACAACGGACCCATCACTATTGTGTTGCGCAAAAATGCACAAGGCATCCATGAACATGTGGGTATTTATCGCTTTAACGAGAAATGGAATACTCCTTACGAAAAGAAACCCGGTGATGTCCTACTCAACGGAAAAGTTACAAACTCATGGGACAACAACGCCCAGATCACATATGGAATCGAACATTTCTTCATCCCGGAAGGAACCGGGCTGGATGTTGAGGGGAAAGTGAAGGCTGCAGTGGTGAAGGTAAGTGATAAGGGGAATGGGATTTTGGTGCGGTTAAGGGACTAGGCTGCGGTGGAACTAAGGGGCCTGTCCCTTGTCTCTTCCATGAATCAAAAAGGTGGACTAATAAGGAGAATGCTGCTTATTAGCCCACCTTTATTTCATTAAGCTCGGTTGCGGGGACCGAGGGACAAGGTGCCTGTCCCCCCGTCCCACCATCACCCAAACGGCGTATCCGACAGTTTAATAGATTCCGTCGGACAGTCTTCATATGCTTCTTCCACGTCTTCCATGAATTCTTCCGGAATTGGTGTTGTCCCTTTGTTATCATCCAACAAGACAAATGCCAGTCCTTCTTCGTCGTAGTCGTATACTTCAGGGGAGGATACTCCGCATGATCCGCAGGCAATACAGGTTTCCTGGTCTATGATCGTGTATTTACCCATATTCAATCTCCTTTACGCTTTGATGGTTTCTTTCTTATCCGTTTGCCCCATCACGCTTGTACTATGTAATGGCTGCACGCGTGCACTGGGATCGACATATTGTTTGGCATGGCTTACGGCTACAGGTGCCTCGCCGAACCCGGTGGCGATCAGTTTGATTTTCCCTTGATAGGTGGCGATATCGCCGACGGCAAAGATCCCTTTTATATCCGTCTCCATTTTATAATCGACGACAATTGAATTCTTCTCGATTTGAAGCTCCCAGTCTTTTATGGGACCAAGTGAAGAAATGAAACCGTAATTGACAAGAACATCATCCACATCAACAATTTCAGTCCGCTCCTCTTTCGCGCGGTGAAGGACGACGTGACGAATCGTGGAGCTCTCTGTATTCAATTCCGCTACATTGTAGGGGGTCATGATCCTGACATTCGAATTCATTAGCTGCTGAACACTGTGTTCATGGGCCCTGAACTTATCCCTTCTATGAACGAGTGTTACCTCGCTTGCAATCGGTTCGAGCATATTCGCCCAATCGACCGCTGAATCCCCGCCTCCGCAGACCATCACTTTCCTGTCTTTGAAGCGTTGTAGATCATTAACGAAATAATGAAGGTTCTGATATTCCTCGTCTAACCCTTCGATTCCCAGCGGGCGTGGCTTGAATGCCCCCGCACCTGCTGTGACGATGATGGTTTTGGTCTGGTGGACTTCCCCATTATTCGCCGTTAATAAAAAAGACCCATCAGGAAGCCTTTCCACTTTTTCCACAGTCTGACCCAGACTTACAGAAGGATTGAACTGAAAGGCTTGCTCCTTTAAGCCGTCAACTAAATCCTTCGCAAGCACTTTAGGGAACCCCGCTACATCATAAATATATTTTTCCGGGTACAGAGCCGACAGCTGGCCTCCTAATTGAGGCATACTTTCTATGATCTTCACGCTCATCTGACGCATCCCTGCGTAAAAAGCCGTAAATAATCCTGTCGGTCCTCCCCCGATGATTGTGACATCAAAAACTGGACCTTTTTCCATACACTCAAACCCCTTTTCTTCAACGTTGTTTGACCTATAACTTCTTTAACAAAAGAAGCAAGTCCGTCTCTACCGCTGCATTGCCTGGCAGGGAACTGACTCCCACTGCACATCTGGCATGCTTCCCATTTTCCCCGAACAATTCAACCAGCAGATCGGATGAACCATTGATCACCTTCGGAACATCTGGAAAACCTGCTTCACAACTGACATATCCTGTGACTTTCACGACACGTTCGATAAGGCTGAAGCATCCCAATACATCCTTCACGATTGCGAGCTGATTAAGTGTCGTCAACCGCGCGGCCTCGTATCCTTCCTCTATCGATACATCCACTCCAACCCTTCCTTTGTAGGGGAGATCTCCATTCCACTTACAGGTCACCCCGCTGACGAATAAAAATGGATCCGCTCGTACCGACCCTAAGTAATGCCCCGACGGTTTAGGCTTTTCGGGCAGGATCAGTCCCATTTCTTCAAGCCTGTCTTCAACCTTTATCAATTGTTTCTCCACATCGATCTTCCTTCCTGGCGAGTGCCATTAAATCAAGATGCAGCAGATTATGATGTTTGCAAAAGCGTTTCCCTTCTATTTTTGAATGTACTTGGTTGATGGGAATAGAACACATTGAGGTTTGCCTGTTTATCGCAAAAAGAACATTTCACACCCTCCGGAGCCTTGCGGATATGAGGGACATCCAATATTTCAATTGCCTTCGTCACATGTTTTTTACACGTCCACATTTGCTACACCTCTTTCATTTAATGTGTTTCGTCTTATTTATTGACTACTTGTTTTTGGATTTTATCCGGTTTTCTTTTCTTCACAACCTTTGTTGTTTCTTCATCCCAGGAAATCGTGACATCCCCATCCGTGACAAATGTTTGGCACCCTAAGCGATATCCTTTTTCAAGCCATTCTTCGCCGAGCTTTCTCCGTTCCTGAACCTTCACGTTGTCCAGGTTCTCAGCTCCCTCTTCGATCTTGCAAAGGCAGCTTCCGCATATCCCCCCACCGCATTTGTTAGGAAGATCGCCATCGTATCGTAAGGACATTCGTAATATATTTGAGTTTTCAGGTACATCCAGAACTTTTCCACTTGTAGAATAATTGATTTTAGGCATCGAGTATTCCTCCCTTAATCCTTCTTGGTATACAATATACCACAAACGAAATATTCTGACAATATATTTTTAGTCATTTCTCACTTTTCTGAATTTTAATTTGAATAACGAATGCTCTACTGCTATACTTCTTGGTATACAAAATTCCATCAAAACGAAAGGAAGGATTCCATCATGTTAAAAGTAGGATTAATCGGGTACGGCGCGATCGGGAAAGATGTTGTCTCCTATATAAAGGAAGATAAGGTAGAGGGGACAGAGGTGCACGCGATTCTCGTAAGGAACTCAGAGCAATATGAAGAATTAAAGACTGAGAGTTTCATGGTGAGGGATAGCGAGGAAACCTTCTTCTCTTCCGGACTGGACGTAATCATAGAATGTGCGGGCCATGATGCTGTCTATCAATATGCAGTGAAATCCCTATCAACGGGCAGTCACTTTATAACGGTATCTGTAGGAGCGTTCTCTGATGTGGAGCTATATGAGGAAGTCGTCGAAGCAGCAAGGAAGTATGGCCGTAAATTGATTCTTCCTTCAGCTGCCATAGGAGGCTTGGACCGCATCGCTGCGTCCTCCATCAATGAGCTGGATGAAGTAAAGCTCATTACCCGCAAACCACCGGAGGCATGGAGAGGAACGGTCGCTGAAGCAAAAGTAGATTTAGATACCATCAAGGAAGAATTTACAATCTATGAAGGTACAGCCCGTGAATCTGCTAAACTCTTTCCGCAGAGTACGAATGTTTCTGCTGCCCTCAGCATTGCCGGGGTAGGGTTTGATCAAACGAAGGTACAGGTACTGGTAGACCCGGGAGTGAAGAATAATACCCATCAGATCGTAGCAAAGGGATACTTCGGCGAGGTGGAACTGACCATCCAGAATACCCCGTCGGCAGACAATCCTAAATCGGGCTACATTGTAGCCATGAGCATTTGCAAAGCCTTGAATAACCTTACTTCCCCTGTTGTCATTGGGATTTGAGTCCACTTCCACAAAAAAAGACTGTGTCTCATCATTCAGACACAGTCCCTCTTTATTTTTTCTTCACTTTTTCTTTTTGCTTTTCGATGAAATGGATATAGGCTTTTTTGGAATTTTCAATGTGGATCTTCGTTAAGAATTCGGCCATATCCGCTTCTTTATCCCTTACCGCTTTCATGATTTGGATATGCTCCTTTAAGGATTCCTTCCTGCGTCCCGGGGTTTCGTATCCCATACTGGCAGACATCTGAATATAATCGGTCAACCCGGAAAGGATTTGGAAAAGCTTCGGGCTTTTGGCGGCTTTATAGAGGAGGAGGTTCATCTCGATATGTTCCGTATCGATCCCTTCTCCCTCACCTTTTTCCAACGCTTCCAGCTTTTCGATCTTCTCATTGAACTCTTGTTGTATGTCGTCATCCATTTTCTGCGCGGCAAGCTTTGCAGCCAAGACCTCGAGTGAAGAAAGAATCGTAAACACTTCGATGACTTCCTCTTCAGATATATTGGAAACAATGACGCCTTTTCTAGGGACTGTCTTGACGAAGCCTTGAGATTCAAGCCGGAACAGTGCTTCACGAATCGGGGTCCGGCTGATATTCAGTTTACTTGCCACTTCCCTCTCGATCAGGCGGTCACCTGGCTTGTATTCTCCGCCCAGAATCAAATCTTTTAAATAAATATATGCACGCTCACGGATTGAAAGTAATTCCTCTTCTTCCCACTTCATTTCATTATCCCCTTCTCCGATATAAAATCACTTGTTTATCTATTTTATCAAAGACTCTGTCATTTTTATATTATTAAGATATTTTTGACGTTACTTATGATGGAAAGGGCGCTTGTAACGCAAAACTAAGATATTTAGAGAATAAAACTTTAGTTTTTATCCATCTCAAATTTCTTTTCTTGAAAATCACCTGCCAAGTTGGCACATTTGCCTTAAAAACCTTCACTTTCTGCTGATTATCCTCTGAAATGTAGACCATTTTAGTTGTTGTTGTGCCACTTTCCACTAAACTTGTGCCAAATTGTGGACGACAATAACCATTATCGTTTACACGCAAGCACCATCCCCAACCCCAGCCACATAAAAAAATGCAAAAATCACTTTCTAAAAATGCAAAAACGATCAAGCTGAACTTGATCGCCTTCCATTAATTCGATAAAAAGATTCCTCCATAAAATAGTGCACATACAATCACAAGTGCCGGATGGACCTTAAGCTTTTTCATGACTAGAAAGCCTGCAGCAGTCAGGATCACAAGATGCAATACTCCGCTTTTTTCAAAGGCGGACAGGAAGAATTGATATGCCAGTACCCCGAGTAAAACGGCAATGACGGGCTGTACGGATAGTGTCATCAGCTTTACCTGCGGGGAATCCTTGAAAAGGTTCACGAATTTGAAAAGGATGATGACGGCGATCGCTGATGGAAGAATGGTTGCTGCAAGGGCAATCACCATCCCCAACACGCCTCCCATTTCATAGCCGATGAACCCTGCCATCTTCGTCGCGATCGGTCCGGGCAGGACGTTTGCAATCGCGAACAGATCCCCGAACTCGCCCAGGGTCATCCATTCATAGCGGTTGACCACTTCGTTCTGAATCAATGGAATCGTTGATGGCCCGCCGCCATACCCAAGGAGATTCGAGATGAAAAACGCCCAGAAAATATCCCAATAGATCATACGCTCTTTTCCTTTCTTGGCTCATACATGTCTTCAGACACTTCTTTCCTCCGGTTCTTATATGCGGCCACGATAAAGGCTCCAAGTAGGCAAGCCCCGATCATGATTCCCGGATGTAGATTCAGGAACTGGATCAGTACAAGGGAAACGCCACCCAGCCCAAATGCGATGGGCAGCCCGAGACCTTTACGTGCCTTGTCTGCGAACTTGTACGCCATCTCAAGCAGCATGATCCCGATGATCGGCGTCACTCCCTGCACCATTCCCCCTACAATCGGGGACGTCCGGTACTTGTAAAGGAGGCCGAGCATGAATAACATTCCAAACAAAGAAGGAAGGATATGGGCCAGGATCGCTACTGCCGCTCCCAGGTTACCATTCACTTTGTATCCGATATACGCAGCCATCTTCGTAGCGATCGGACCCGGCAGCGTGTTGGCAAGTGCCAGGGTCTGGCCGAACTCATCCTCTGTCATCCATTCGTATTTCTTCACTGCTTCATATTCGATCAATGGTATGGTGGAGGGTCCTCCCCCATATCCGGTCACTCCCGTTCTGGCAAAACCAACCGTAAGGTCCAAATAAGATTTCATGCCTACTCCTTCTTTCATTATTTTATCGTCAGGACCTCGGCTGCAATGACTTATTTCTTAATATCTGCATCTGTTACGACGTCATGATCCTTTAAGTGGGACTGCAATGCTTTCAGCGCAGCTGTTCCGACAGCCGTATCCTGTTCACCGTTACCGCCGCTGACCCCGATGCCGCCGATGACTTCACCATCCACTACGATCGGAAATCCTCCGACAAATACCGCAAACTTCCCTGGGAGCATCTGCTGGATACCAAATGCTTCATTCCCCGGCAATACAGGCCCGTTCGGTTCCTTGTTAAATAAATGAGTGGAACGCTTATGCCCCGCTGCCGTAAACGCTTTGGCAATCGCGATGTCGGGACCGGTGATCCGGGCGCCGTTCATACGTTCAAGGGCAATCACATGTCCTCCGTCATCGACAACTGCGATGGTTTCAAGTACATTGATTTCTTCTGATTTTCTTTTTGCCTCTTCTATGATTACTTTTGCTTCTTCGAGTTGGAGTCTTAGTACAGTTTTCATATCGTCGTTACCCCCAGAGAATTTTAGTATCCTATATATACGGTCTTGATTTGAGTGAAGAAATCGAGTCCTGCTCTTCCAGATTCACGGAAGGTGGACGTACTTGACCTCTTGATGCCGCCAAATGGAGCGTTCATCAGGTTACCGGTCGTTGTCCGATTCACTTTCACGGTGCCGGCTTTGATATCTTTCGTGAACTGTTGGGCCGTTTTTAAGTTATTGGTCACAATCGATGCGGACAGACCGTATTCAACGTCGTTGGCCACTTTGATCGCTTCAGCATAATCAGAAACCTCGATCACCGCGATGACAGGACCGAAGATTTCTTCTTTCGCAATCCTCATGGAAGGATCGACCTCCGTAAAGATCGCCGGACGAACGTAATAGCCCTTTGCATAATCGCCTTCCGTTACATGCTCTCCCCCGTACAGTAAGTCGGCTCCCTCTTCTTTACCGATTTCAATGTATTTCAACACATTCGTCAATTGCTTCTCACTCGCCAACGGACAAACCGTGATCCCTTCTTCAAATCCGTTACCGATCTTTAGGTTCTTTGTTTTTTCCACCAAAGCACTGAGGAATTTCTCTTTGACCTCTTTCATCACGATGACACGACTGGTTCCCGTACAGGCCTGACCACTTAGATTGTAGCCGCCATTCACTGTCAATTTAGCTGCAAGCTCGATATCGGCATCTTCCATCACAATCAATGGATTCTTCCCGCCAAGCTCCATCTGTGTTCTCGTATCGAAGGAAACATTACGATGAATGCGTTCCCCGGCGCCAGTAGATCCTGTAAACGTCACAGCCTTCACTGCTGGATGGTCGACCAGGCTGTCACCTATTTCACGGGAGTTCCCCGTTACAAAATTAAGTACCCCATCCGGAAGTCCGGCGTGTACCAAAGCTTCCACTAATCGATAAGCAACCAATGGCGTTTCAGAGGATGGCTTGAATACAACCGTATTTCCTGTGATCAATGCAGGCGCTATTTTACGGGCAGGTATCGATAATGGAAAGTTCCAAGGAGTGATGACGGTGATGACACCAAGCGGCTCAAGCTTCGATGATACATCCATGTTGGGATCATCCTGGGGAAAGGTCTCTCCGCTTTGGCTTTGACCTTCGACCGCATAATATTTCAGGGTTTCAGCAGATCTCAGCACTTCCCCACGGGCAGCCCCGATCGGCTTCCCTTCTTCCTGAGTCAATTCCTTTGCAAATTGATCTACATGGTCGATCAAATATTGAGCTGCCTTGTTAAGGATCGCTGCCCTCTTGGAAGGCGCCGTATCAGACCAGGAAGGAAAAGCGGCATCCGCAGATTCAATGGCCCTTTTCACGTCCTCTTGTGTCGACGCCTGGAAGACACCGACCACTTCTTCTTTATTGGCCGGGTTAAGGCTGACAAACGTTTTTTCACTGGAGGAATCCTCCCATTGACCATTAATGTAGTTTTTGTATAATTCGGCTTTTGCTACTAGCACTCGAAACATCCTTTCCTATTCATTTCTCGGATATGATGAACAAATGGCAGTTCCCATACCAGGAAACTGCCACTTATGCATTTTTTACAATGTTCTAAGTATCTTAAGCCTGTACAAGAGCACCTAAATCTTTTTCAAGATACTCTTTCCATAATCCGTCCATGTACATGCGGCGCATTTTCGCTCCTACACGCACAATCTCCAGGCATTCCTGCTGAAGTTCCGGCGTATCAGCATGCTCCAACACGATTTTGTATCCACGCTCTCCATGGATTTCATCCGATACGATGTGCAGGTCGAAGAATTCGATTTCTTCATCTGTGAATCCGTATTTTTCACGAAGGACCGGCGTTTGTTTACGATAAATATCAGGTACTTGTGATTCCAAACCTACTACTAATGCTGCCGTTGCCACTACGAAGTTTTCACGTGCCGCCACTGAATAGCACCAGCTTTGCAGTCCAAGAGTCGTTGCAGCCATATTCTTCGGATCTCTTACTCGATCGCCTGTCGTTCCACACGCTTCAGCAAAACGGATCAACAAGTCGGTATGGCGATCTGCGGCGATTTCTTCTTCATACATATTTTGAAGGGTGAAATCTTTCGCGTCTTCGAATTTTGGATGATCAGGCGTATTGTGATAGATATAAGAAAGATAGTTCGCGAAAGGCCCAACATAGTGGTAATGGTTTTCAGCCCATTTTGCAAAGTGCTTTCTCTCGAGCTTCCCTTCTGCCCAAGCAGTTGTAAAAGGAGCCTTTTGACTATGATTTCCCTTGATTGCCTCTTCCAGCTCTTTACGGAATTCATCTTTAGATAATAGTTTTGTCATGATCATTCTCCTCCTAAAAGTATGCTGCAGTTGATCTGCACATTGTATTGTGTATTTTGTATACCAAATAGTGTTGAAAAAACAACCATATCTTCCTTTTCGACTGAAGTGACAGCATCTAAAGAGATACAGTTCGTGAAAACAACTACTTAGCTTGTTCATTTGGTATACCATTGACTTTATACTACCCTATGAATCGTACTTTGTAAATATACTTTTCTGATTTTTTTTAAAATTATAATTTTAATGCTGGCTACATGAACAATATGGCCGCAAGGGTTGCCACCACAAGCCCTGTCATGACGGGAATGAAGTTCTTTCTGGCGAGCTCCAGTACGGATACCCCGCAAAAGCCTGCCACCGCCACTAGGGATGACCATGCGATCAGTGTCCCGCCGCCTGTCCAAACAGATCCCATCTGACCGATCGCCGCCAGTGTACCAGGGTCAATCCCGGCTGAACCTGACATGGCACCTGATAATGCTCCCACTAAAGGTAGTCCTGAGAAGCCTGAACCATCCAAACCAGTGATGATACCAACTAAAAGGATACCAAAGGCACTAAAGAAAGCGTTTTCAGGAATAGATGCTTGTGCAGACTGAACGAGATCGAATAGAAAGGCAGGCTTGGCCGCTTCTTCCCCAAGTGATAGAATCGACCCGGTAAAATCCGAGCTCCCCAGGAAGAAGAATCCGGCTATCGGGATAACAGGACCCATGGCACGAAACGCGAAAACAAAACCGTCTGTGATGTGATCCCCGATTTTATCCAGGGCATGGATTCTTCCAAATGCAATGGAAGCCAAAATCAGCAGTACGGCTGCGACTCCACCGATAAAGGCAGCACCGTCCCCACCTGCAAATCTCCCCGCCTCTGCATCACTAAACTTGGTAGAAAACATAAAAATCATGACGGCAAGCATGGACAATGGAACGAGAACAGCAAACACTTTCCCCCATATTTCTTTTCTGCCTCTGTAAACCTCAAGCTCAGACGCCGCGGATACTTCAGCTTCCACAACACTTTTGTCCGCAGTCATGGCATTCAATAGGTTGACCGCATTCTCTGCTTCTTCGCTATTCGGCTTGGCAATCGACTTATACATCATTGCATAAGCAACCCCGACAGCTGTCACTCCTGTTATAATCGATAAAATCATCGCTTTATCCGCAACCTGCACCGTTTCCATCCCCCCGGATGTTGCCGTCAGCATCGGCGCGATCTGCATGATATAGTCAGACGATAACGCCATCCCCTGTCCGGCAATCGCCACGATCATCGCGGCCCCCATCGCCGGCAGGCCGGCACGCATGGCAGCAGGAACGAGCAGAGCACAAATAAGTGGAACAGCCGGTGTCGGCCAGAAGAACAATGAAATGACATACGTCACTACCATTAATACGAAAAAAGCGATATGACCGTTGACCATGACTTTCTGTATGGGCACGATCATCCGTTGATCGGCTCCGATATCTTTCAGTGAGTTTAATAGAGCGACCATCAGGGTAATAATTAAAAAGATACTGAATAATTCTCTGGCTGCAACCAGATTGGCGTTGAAGACCGCCATAAAACCGCCGACGAGGGACCCTTTATACAACCAGGCAACCAAAAAGGTCCCGACGATCGTCGGCAGTACAACCCCTTTCCGAAACAACATCGTAACGATGACAAGTGCAGTAACCAATGCATACAACCAATGAGCAGCAGATAAATCCAAAGCATTCACCCTTCCCACTTTTTTGTAGCGATTTAATTCAGCATTTCAACTTCGAGACGTAATAATTCCCTTAACGCTTGTGCAATATTCTCTGTCGCTTCTGTAACAATCTGTTCCCCTATCTCTCTCGATGCCTTTGTTGCGTCCCCGATACATCCATTTTTCGTCATTTCTTCATACTGATAGTATCCTTGAATCGCTTTTCCCGGTCTTAATTGTTTATATCTCCCCCCTTCACAGAAGTCTCCCGACGTCAATTTGTCCGGTCTGATCAAGTATGGTGCTAAGTAAAGCGCTTCTGATACTTCGCGTTCACAGCTATGCCCGAAAATCGGGGAATGGATGAAATCCTTGATCGATTCTTTAGCAGATGAGGTGGTTTTTGCATAATAAACCTCAACCCCCTCCTCCTCTGACAGGACCGTGCTCGCCACACTTAACGTCGATTGATTTCCCCCATGCGCATTTAGGAATAGAAATTTATTGATCCCATGACGCTTTAAAGAACGTACCATATCCCTTAAAATCGCGATTAATGTATCCGGCTTCAGGGAAATGGTCCCCGGGAAATTCATGTGATGGGGAGATACGCCCATATTGACCGTCGGGGTAACGATCAGATGCGGGTGCATCCGCTCGGCAATTTTTTTCGCCATCTCGGTTGCAAGTACCGCATCACAGCTTTCAATCATGTGAGGACCGTGCTGTTCATGGGCCCCGATCGGTATGACCGCCATCTTAACGGTTTTTAACGCCTCCTCTACCTCTTCCCAAGTCATATTTGTCAGTACGTACGAATCCATATTGTCACCCCTTACACTTTTTACGGTATTTTGTATACCGATTAAAACCACAAAAAAAATTAACCCTTTGCCTCTGCTGCCGCTTTTCTTTTCTTGACGTCCACACCTTCCTGCGTCAGTTCGATATCCGCTTTAATGTTCAGCTGACACGTGAGCCGGTAGTTTTCATTCACCAATTCCCCCAGCATTTTATCCTCCTTCCAATTGGGTGGATCCAGGTTTTCACCGCCACTCAGCACTTTACATGTACACTTCGTACATTTCCCCATCCCGCATCCATATTTCAGTTTCGGAAACTGCTTAATTCCTGCCAGTACAACCAAATTAGCGCCATCTTTCACATCCTGTTCAACGATTCCACCTTCAACATACAGCTTGACATTTGGCATACAAAACACTCCTTTACCGTGACATTTATCACAATTTTTAGAATTTTCTTAAGTATACATATGAATCTATAAAAATGTAAACCCTTTCGTAAGGTTTTCTTACAAAAACGAGATTGGAAATGACTGTAAGTTTTGAAAGTGAAAAAGGATAAATTAGCGACGAATCAACAAATAAATAAAAATTCTGAAAACTATATTGATTTCATTCGGCTCTTCCTTTACACTGTAGACAAGAAGATTTGGTATACAAAATACAAAGTGTACTGAATCAATCATGAAGGAGTGGGTTTTATTATGGAAAAGTATATTGTACTGACCAACAAGGATACCTTTCAGACGATACTAGAAAATGACGGATTCCAGCCTGTAGAAACGTATCACTTTTATTTCTTCGATAAATTGAAATCTTCCTATACCATTGCCAGAGTCCTGGATGACGATGCGAAGATTCAATTGTATGAGAAGTATGAGGGGAAAGAGTATGTCAATCATATCCGGGTGAAGTTCTTCGAATCCTTCGAGACGATCGAAGGCGCACGCGAGGAGTTATATGAAATTGTGAAGGCGAATGGAAACAGCGAGGACTCGAAACATTCCAAGCTGGTTAAGTCTGATGAATTAGCTGTCTAGTAAAGTAATAACCTCAATCTGTTATTATACAGGCTTACTCGATCCTTTGGAATGTGGAGGGTTAGGTAAGCCTGCTTTTTTGTGGGAGTGATGGTTGATTTCCGTTCCGAATGACCTTTTTCCGCGGGGCTTGCGGTGAGATTCCTCTAAGTTAAGTACCTATGTTGTCTTAGCCCCTGGCTTTATATAACTTCCAGAATTGATGAATGATAGTTTGAAAACAGGGACCGTCCCTTTCCGCTCCAGGCACTTGCCTTCCGCTGCAATCCACTCTTTTCTGCTACATTTTGACGGACAAATTACGTGTTAAAAAAATATAAAAAACAGACCTTATTTTAGATTGAGGGTTCTCCAAGACAAACTATCTAAATCTCCGCACCAATCAGCTCTTTTTGTATTCTATTTATTTTTAAAAGAGATCCCAACGAAAAACACCTTTGATTCTAGTATCTACAAACATACAAAAATCGAAGGTGTTTTTTTCCTATATAAGAATCTGCAAAATGATGAGGTACGTCACGGTCAATGCCAGAAAAGAAATCGTAAATGTAAAATTCCAATTCGATACTTTGAAGGAGCTTGTCTTTACAATGGTAGACATTAGACCGATCGTTGCGTTATAGGGTCCCATGAGAAACGCAGATACTGCCCCTGCGAGCATGGAAACCGTCAGGATATAGGGTGAAACATCCAAGCTGTGAGGGTCAAGTGTTCCTGCCAGTAAGGCAAGTGCCACCGCTGGATGAAGTCCGATAAACGCCAGGATCAAAGGTATCAGAGGGATTAATAGGACAAAGATTTCAATCCCGATTGTATCCTTGAAAGCGGTAATCCATTCATTCACCAGATGATCTGTATGGGAGAATTCAATCGCCGATATAAAGAAACCTGCAGACAGAAAGATGAAAAACTGATCTTTCATTTTTAATAAATGGTGCTGATAGTGATCCACCAGCCCATTTTTAAAATTCCGTGCTTTTCCCAACAATAGACACCATATGAAAGCGAAGGGAATGACGAGCAGTGACACGACGATCAAGAACGAAAGGGACAACCAATGCTCCAGGAATGAAATCACGACATTAAAGGCAAGGATCGCCAGCAAAATATGTGACAGCTTTCCTGCCCCCGCCTTTCCCTCCATCCCCTCAATGGCTGCAGCCGTCTCGTTAGCGGCGGGGCTTGTACGATAGGAAGGACGATTTCTCCTCTTTCTGAATCCGCCTGTATACCAATCAAGCAGCAGTCCCATCACACTTAAAGGAAGTACATAAGGAAGCAACCCGCCCCACTTCACCCCCGTCATATCAATTACGATCCCGACAATCGGAGTCACCGGGGCCCACATCAACGGCATGGAGAATCCGTGAGTGATCGCTCTGCTCATGAACCTTTCTTTATCTTGGAGCGGAAAAGCATCCGCAGCCGGCCTGACAGAGAAATACGTCATCGGCAGCGTGGCCAGATTCATGAAAATACTAAAGAAATATGAAATCCCTGATGTGAGACTATATAAGCTTGTTGAGGATTTCACCCTCCTGGATATAAAGCCTTGAATATTCTCAGAGTAGTTTCCGAGCTTGATAGGAAGCGCTAACAAAGGGACCAAAGCAAACAACGTCAGAAGATTGAGCATCGGGCCGAATGAAAACAGAATATCTTTCAAACCGGCGTCACCCTTCAACAACATGATGAATCCCAATACAAGAAACGTCCCCCCTATCACCCTTACAAACTTGTTTACTCTGAATAAAGTGATCATGACAATCAGGAAGGAAATCACAGAAATGATGGGAGAAATATTGATACCACTGAAAAGTTCGTTGATCAAATAAAACAGGATGGAAACACCGGATAAGAATTTTATCATCTAATCACCAATTCTTTTTTCTGATTATTCTATATATTAAACCTCTTGAGAATGAAAATCAATTGTATGGTATACATTATTTCAGAAAAAACCAGGTTTTTTGATTGTGTTTACTCTTTCCTATTACAACATAAGTATCGGTTCCTTGCTGATAATTGACTTATAACATGGATTTAATACGGTTTTCGGAAATCCACCTCTTTATTATGGTATACCATAATGCTTTATTCATCTATTTTTTTACGTTAATTACATTTAAAATAAGGTATTTGGTATACAATTATCATTGACTTCCTATCATATCCTTCTTATACTAAAGATATTAAGAAAAATATAAAAATCTCCGGGAGGGGTCCATATGTTCCAACTATTATTTGGATCTAAACACGCTTTAGAAAAAGCAAACCGCAAATTTGCCAGACTAAAACGAACGTTAAAGTTTTAATGATATAACATTTTGTCCAATGTATTTCTCAATTGGAAGGCAGTTCAGTTCCAGATCCAAGAGGTGTTCCAAGCACTAGGAGCACCTCTTTTTTTGGGACATGGGGACAGGTATCGCGTCCCGGCACTTCTTATAGCGGGACAGGGTGCCTGTCCCCTTGTCCCCCGGATTCGTTCTGCAAAAAAATATCTTCCAAAGACGGTTCATCAACATTAATCCTGTATAAATCAATATTATGTCCGGTGAATGCCCGGACGATTTGCGGGATTTTCTTTTCTGATTCGATTACAAGAGATGTGACATTTCCTCTTGTCTCGATCTCTTTTCCCACGGTTTCAAGGTACTGGTTGATGAGATGAGGGTTTCCGTTTTCCAGGGAAGAATGCTTGATCTCCACCTGGATGGAGGAAGAATAATGGGCCCTTAATCCCTCTAATGTTCCTTCATTGATAATTTTTCCATCTTTCATGATAGCCATGCGGGTACAGATTTTTTCGACCTCATTTAAGTTGTGGGAGGTCATGAAAATGGTTTTTCCTTCTCTCTTCAAATCCAATATTAGCTGCTGGATGCTAAGTCCTGATTCCGCATCGACACCTGAAGTTGGTTCATCCAAAAAGACCAGATCGGGGTCATGAACGATCGCCTGGGCAATCCCTAATTTTTTCTTCATACCGAAAGAAAATTTTCCGGCCTTTACGTTTGCATGTTCTAAAATCCCCACTCGATCCAGAACCTTTTTTCCTTGTGCCGTTGATATTTTTTTGCCGTTAATGCTGGCAAAATATTTTATGTGACCAAGTGCGGTTAAGGAATCATAAAAGGTTGAGTAATCAGGTAAAACCCCGATTCGGCTGTATACGTTCTCAAGCTTTGTTTCACCCAGCAGCTTGAATTCTCCTGAAGTAGGTTTTATCACCCCGGTGATCATATTGATAAAGGTGGATTTTCCTGCGCCATTCCTTCCCAGGAACCCGTATATCTCCCCTTTTTCCACATGTAAACTTACTTCACTGACTACCTTTTTGGAACCAAATTGTTTCGTGAGTCCGTTTGCCTCTATCACATTCATTATAAATCTCTCCTCTTGAAGATCTCTCTTGCAACGATGAATAGTAATACCGCATAAATGAGATTGATTAAGATATAGTAACTTCCAAGCGTTGAATAATAATAGGGGGTTAAATACTTAAACCAGTTCGTATAAATGCTATCGGCATAGATCGCCCAAAAACTGAGCGCAGGGAACACAAGAGCGAATACGATGCCGAAAAACATCGAGACGGCAGGCTTCGGCATCACAATGGAAAAGATAAGATTCAATGCCAGGGCGACCGAAAGAAACAACATGCAATCCACAACACCAAGCCATAGGAATTCTTTCGAAACAAATGTTACCAACAGATAAGAAACCGTTATGCAAAAGAACCAGAAAAACCAAACCCCCAGATATTTTCCTAATAAAATCTTCGTTCGGGTGGTCTTCGTCACTAAAAATCTCATCGTGCGGCTGCTGATTTCCCGGTTCATTAAATCATGAGACAGGCCTGCTATAAATAAAAACCCTAATCCAAATACGATCATCAGGGTTCCAATCGCAAATCCATCCTTACTCCCACCTAAATCCAACTGATCTGCAACCGTAGTCATGAAATCTGCCAATACATAACTTATCCCAAAGATGATTGCGATGACGATGATCGATTTAACACTTTTAAAATGTCCTTTAAATTCATTCATGCATATTGCCCACATTCATTACCACTCCTTTCTAAAAATAGTATACTATTGGTAAATTAAGATAAATTTAACTCATCCTTAACATTACCTTAAAAAGGAGCCGAGAAATGGAAAAAGGAAAAATACTGATTGTAGACGATGAAGTGGAAATTCTAAAAATGATAAAGCTGGTGTTAAACAAAGAAGGATTCCAGTCGGTGGAAACATGCACAACCGGGGAGGAGGCAATCAAATTAATGGAAGGCAATCGATATGATTTGATCCTTCTGGATGTGATGCTCCCCGATATGCATGGATATGAGATTTGTTCAACGATCAGGAAGAAATCCAACGCTCCGATCTTCTTTATTTCGGCCCGGAATTCTGATCTGGATAAATTGACCGGGTTCACCCATGGCGGTGATGACTATATCACCAAACCGTTCAATCCTCTTGAAGTGGCCGCAAGAGTAAAGGTCCAAATGAAGCGGTATCTTGCCTCTCAAGGAGAGAAGGAAGAAGGAGAAATCCTGGACTTCGGTCATTTTAAGCTGAATACGAAATCGGCAGAGTTATGGGTTGAGGATCGCCTGGTCCCTTGTTCCGCTCAAGTATATAACCTCCTGCTTTTTTTCTGTAAAAACTCTGACAGGATCTTTTCAAAAGAGCAACTCTATCATCAAGTATGGAAAGATCATGTACTGATGGACGATAACACCGTCATGGTCCATATAAGAAAAATCCGCGAAAAAATCGAGAAAAACCCCAGCAAGCCAACTTTTTTGCAAACTGTCAGGGGGCTGGGATATAAGCTGGTAAGCGGAAAGAGCCGGACACTATGAATCTACGAAAAAAACTGACCATACACTTTTTATCGCACTTCATTTTCTTGTTAGTTGTCATCATTGTGCTGATCATCATTGCCCTTGTCACACTGTCCTTCATTATCTCTCAATCTGAGATGAAATCAGACTTCTCAAGAACTTCCAAAGAGTACATTGAACACGCCATAGAGATTAAGGGACAGAAAGTGAACATAAATCAAGATGTGAAAGAATCTGTCAAAAAAAATGAAGGATGGCTGCAAGTCGTTAATCGGGATGGCCGCGTAATCGGTCAATACAATACTCCATCAGAATTGCCCGCTTCCTATACCTTCATGGATATACTCTCCTTAGAGAACCGAATGTACAGAATGAACTATTGGAAAATCCCAGACGGCCACACCGTCATCTATGGGGAAAAAGTAAGAAGCATTAAAATCAAAAATGAACTGACCACATTGGACGACTTTCCCGAAATCAGCAAGGAAGTTCAAGATTATTTAGTTCAAAACGATGCCTGGATACAGATCTATAACTCTGAGGGAGATATGATCAAGGATTACGGAGCACCTAAGACGTTACACTACTCGTTTAACGAACTATTGGGAGTCAAGGAAGAACCGTGGAATTCAAAGTATGACCTTTCGTTATACCGTCCTGACAGCAGTAGTCATTTATATGTAATTGGTACGGAGAATACATACTACAGCCCCGATGCGATCACGGATGGCATGATCGACCGTTCGTTTATCAAAGGCTTCTTGATCGTTTCTACCATTCTTGGCCTAATGATCATATTACTGGGGCTATGGTACGGAAAGAAATTCGGGGTTCCTTTGTTGTATATGATGAAGTGGATCAACGATATGTCTGAAGGAAAATATGTCATCCCTCTAAATAAAAAAGGAGTAAGCCCTTTACTAAATAAAGCAGGAATGCTGCATAAACGATACGCTTTCTTTAAGGATGTCGTTCATTCTTTGGAAAAGCTCACATCCACCTTGAAGAAAAATGAACAAATCCAGAAAAAAATGGACAAAACAAGAGAAGAATGGATTACGGGTCTTTCCCATGATTTAAAGACTCCCATCAGCTCAATCTATGGATACTCCACCCTCCTCGTTTCTGATTCTTATACGTGGAGTCAAAACGAGATGAATGAATTCGGGCAAATCATACAAGACAAATCCCATTATATGAGTGAATTAATTGAAGATCTGAACCTGACGTATCGACTGAAGAATGATGCCCTCCCCCTCCATAAAGAGAGAATCGACGTCATTTCATTCTTGCAAAAATGGATGACCCAGCATCAATCCTCTGATAAACCGATTCTTCTCGAGACAGCCCATCAGGTGGTGTTCCTCGATGTGGATCCAAAATGGTTTACGAGAATTATGAATAATTTAGTGGTCAATGCCATCAAACACAACCCTATCGGGACCATCATTAACATTAGGGTACTGAAGTCAGAGGACTCCATCATCATAAGTGTGGAAGACAACGGGACAGGGATCGATTCTGAAAGCATACAAAACCTATTTAATCAATATTACCGCGGCGGAAATACCAAAGACAGTGATAACGGCTCAGGATTAGGGATGGCCATTGCTCATCAGCTGGTGTCAGCACATGACGGAAAAGTCGAAGTAACGAGTAAGCTGAACACCGGAACAACCATCCGATTGATCTTTCCTCATAAGGGACGGAGGGACAGGTCCCTTGTCCCGAAATCTAAGTAGAGACTGGGGTTATACTCCCCTCCTCTTTTTCACTCTTGGGACAGAGTGCCTGTCCCCCCAACATACATAGATAAGGGAATATCAGAGAAAATGATTCTTTCGTCTGGTATTCTCTTTCTTGTTGAAAGAGAATGTACAATGCTATGATTAACTTCAAATACTAATATATTACATTTTTACATATAAAAGGGTATCGTGAATGTAACAGCTATAATTATTATGAAGAATTCTAACAATCGTGATCATTATTCGAATGTTATACAAAAGCAATAAAACAACAATCAAACAGGAGGTGAACAAGTTATGGCAAGCGTAGCAAAGAAAGAGCACAAAACATTTTTCCAACGATTAAGTTTCGGATTTACCATTTTTTGCGTCGTGTTTCTCATTATGAGGTTTACGGGATTATTAGACCCTGTTATTGAGTTATTTAAAGGATAAAGGGACGAAGGGACAGGTCCCTTGTCCCAGGGTCTAAATAGAGATGAGGGGATTAGTCCCTTCGTCTTTTTCAGTTTTAGGACGGGGTGCCTGTCCCCGTTTCCCACCCTTGCTTCTTGTCCCTCAATAAATATGGGGTTCAGACTTAACGTTCCCGTCCCAATCACCTAAACCTCTTCAATCCTTCGTTCAGTTCTTTCGTTTGCTGATATACTTTTCTGTAAAGTTCATATAAGATTTCATAGGTATCGACGTTTTCAGGATCAGGCACGAAGGAGTCTTCAAAGGATATGAATACTCTGGAGCAATCTTGCAGGGAACTGTACCAGCCGCAGCCATATGCTGCTAGAATGGCGGCTCCTAGCGCAGGGCCTTGTTCGTTCGATAATGTAATGATTTCCGCATTGAATATATCTGCTTGCATTTGGAGCCATTCTTTATTTTTTGTTCCTCCACCTATCGATATGATGGTATCGATTTGACTACGGCTTTGTCTTAAGATATCCAGTGCTTCTTTAAGTGAGAACGTGACGCCCTCCAACACAGCACGGACAAAATGCTTTTTCGTATGATTCGCATCCATTCCTATGAAGCTTGCACGAATTAAAGCATCGGCATGTGGCGTTCGCTCCCCTACTAGATAAGGAGAGAATAAGAGTCCATTTGAGCCGGGTGGAATGTCTTCTATTCCATCAAGAAGAGAAGTAAACGATTCCTTTTCAGCAAAAACGTCCCGAAACCAGCTTAGGCTATAGCCGGCAGACAAGGTTACCCCCATGCTGTAAAAAGCATTTTCCTTCCCATGGTTAAAATAATGGACTTTTCCTTGGTAATCTGTATGATTTGGAGTTTCATAAGAGAGCACCACACCTGACGTTCCAATACTGCATAACGTTTTTCCTTCTGTGAGGATTCCAGCCCCGATAGCACCACAAGCGTTATCCGCTGCGCCTGCAAATACTTTTGTAGATACTGAGAGTCCTGTTTCTTGTGAAAATTCTTCCGTGATATTTCCCATAAAAGCATGAGACTCCACTAATGGAGGATATATTGCAGAATCGATTTCAAATGCCTCACAGATTTCTTGACTCCATTCTTTTTTCTCTACGTTTAGTAAGAGTGTTCCGGCTGCATCGGAGTAATCCATCCCAATGTTTCCTGTAAGTCGATAACGAAGATAGTCTTTAGGCAGTAATATGTGTCTGACCTTCTCAAAGATATCGGGTTCGTTTTCCTTTACCCAAAGTAACTTGGGCAGGGTAAATCCTTCTAATGCTTGGTTCTTTGTAATGGCCAGAAGCTTATCTTTACCCAGCACGTCAACCACTTCTTCACATTGCTTGGACGTTCGCGTATCGTTCCACAGAATGGCATTTCGAAGTACTTGGTTGTTTTCATCCAAAAGAACCAAACCGTGCATTTGACCTGAAAAACTTATTCCTTCAATCTCTTCTTTTTTTCCGTTAAAATTCTTCATTACTTCTGCGAGGATTTCCTTTGTTTTTATGTACCATTGTTCTGTGTCTTGCTCACTAAATCCTGATTTTTCTTGAATCATTGGGTAATGCTTAGATAGGGTTTGATGAACGATCCCCCCTCGATCCACTACTATTGCTTTGACGGCGCTTGAACCCAAATCGATTCCAATTACATATTTCATGTCCATCCCCCCAGTTGTCAGTCGTTCCACGTATATTTGTCAAAATTCTTGCTATCTATGAAAAACACTTATTATTGTGGTAATATTCTAATAACTATCAAGGTAAGTATTCTACTAAAAAAATAGAGGTGGAAAAAGTGTTACGAGATGAGCAATTACGTGTTTTCTGGATGTCCCGCATAGATTACGAGAAAAATACCGGTGTTAGAAGTCATTTCCATGATGATTTGTACCAATTCCTCTATCTTATAGATGGAGAAGGGACAATCCATATTAACGATGAGACATATGAGTTACTCCCTAAGCATGCTTATTTTATTTCAAAAAGATATAAGCATCGTTTTTATTTTACACGCCCTTCCTCCACCATCGATCTAAAATTTGATATGATCAGTAACGACTTGGAAAATCTTTTAAAAGCAGATTGTTTTCCGGTGCCATATTTCATGGGTGATTCTCCCAAGTTGAAAGAATTGTTTAAACTATCCGTTATGAATCTAAAGAATTCCAGCCCCATTATTCCTTACCGGATAGACGTTGGTTTTAAAGACATATTACTGGCCATGATACAGGAAAATTCTTTTACACAAGATACCAGTCCCCGCTCCATGTATTCATTAAAAAGTGAGTTCCACCCTGATTTTCCAGTGATAGACTATCTGTTGGAAAACCTTCAATCCAGCATTACCCTTGAAGATATTGCGAAACATTTCAACTTTCATCCACACTATATCATCGACTTATTCAGGAAGAAATTTGATACAACCCCAATGAAGTTGCTGCAGGAGTTACGGATCGAGAAGTCAAAAGAGTATCTGGAATTCAGCAATTATACCGTTACGGAAATTGCCGAACTTGTTGGCTTATCTGCTCCATATTTCTCAAGGTTGTTCCATTCGAAAGAAGGAATTTCTCCAACAGAGTATAGAGAGCAAGCCCGAACGGTCGTCGGGAAACATATCCTTCTAGAAGAGGATTTTTCGCCTTCCTTAAAAAAACAACCTGAGATTTCTAAAGATATTCTATAATGAATTATTGAAATATGCTTGGTATATATAAGGTTATATGTGGCACAAAAGCAACCAACAACAAGATGGCAAGCATACTGACATAAAATGGAAGTAACGCTTTCACAGCACCTTCAATTGGTATTTTGGCAATAGCACTTCCAATAAACAAGGCTCCTCCAACCGGGGGAGTGACAAGACCAATCGCCATACAGATCATCATGACAATCCCGTAATGTATAGGGTCCATCCCGATACTTGTTGCAATTGGTAACAGGATTGGTGTGGTAATCAAAATAATGGGGGCAACATCTAAGATCATACCAAGCATCAACAAAATAAAAATGATGATGAGTGTGATCAGAATCGGATTACTGGTTAAACTTAATAGATTTTCTGAAATGAGTGCAGGAACCCTCAATAAAGCTAGCAACCAAGCAAATCCACTCGATGTCGCAATCAAAAATAATACCAAGGCCAGCGTTTTAAATGTTCGTCTTAATACAGGGATAATCATGGATAATGGTACTTCCTTATTGAAGACAAAGCTGACAACAAATGCATACACAACCGCAATGGCTGCAGATTCTGTGACCGTGAATATACCTGTCATAATTCCACCGATAATGATGACACCCGTCATTAAACCAGGGATACTTCCCTTGATGGCAGCAAGGATTTCCATAAAAGATGACGGTTTTTCTGCTGGGTACTTTCTTTTGACCGCAATTAGATAAGCAGTAACCATCAGTCCAAGGCCTAGGAGAATTCCAGGAATGATGCCTCCGAGAAATAAAGAGCTGATGGAGAGCCCTCCTCCAGCTGCCAATGCATAAATGATCATGTTGTGGCTTGGTGGAATGACAATGCCCTGGGTCGCTGAGGTAACAGTTACAGCTACTGAATAATCCGCGTCATACCCCTTTTTCTTCATCATCGGGATCATGACCGAACCCGTGGAAGATGTATCTGCCAAGGCGGATCCCGATATACCGCCAAAGAGCATACTTGAACTGACATTCACCATCCCTAGACCGCCACGGAACCTTCCAACAATCACATCAGAAAGTTTGATCAGTCGCTGTGAAATTCCACCAGCATTCATGATTTCACCTGCCAGGATAAAGAACGGGATAGCCAATAACGGAAAGCTGTTTACTCCCGCAACCATGCGCTGTGCAAGAACGGACATTGGAATATCAAGAAGGAAGGCAACCGCCATGGATGTCAAGCCCATTGCCAAGGCCACCGGTACCCCAATCACTAAAAATACAAGGAATAATACGATCAAAGTGGCGATAGCCATTACCCCTCCACCTCACTTTCTTCTTTCACACCTTGCCAAAACCCTAAAAATTCGGAAAGCAAATAGATTATGACCAGCGCACCCGCTGCAGGTACGACAACATAAAGGAGGGCTGAAGGTACACCGATACCGGGGATACTGGAATCCAGCATTTTATAAGAAAACTTACTTCCTTCAATCAGCATGAAGAAACCGAATAAAATAGCTAATAGGCGCTGTAGTACATTCAATACACGCTGAAGCTTTTTGGGCATTTTATCCTCAAAAAGAGTGATTCTAATGTGACTGTTATCCTGAAAACCGATGGCAATACCAAGAAAGCCAATCCACACCATCAGTAGTAGGGACATTGGTTGAATCCAAGTCGGTGTATAGTTCAACCCAAACCTCGAGATGACTTGGTAACTAATGATAACGGTCATGACCACAATCATTAGTAGAACGAAGGATTCTGTTATCTTCCTCACAGTTAAAAGAGCTCTGTTAATCATGTAGTCTCCTCCTTACTTATTCCTTTTTAAAATAGGCAAAGAGTAGGAATACCCTTTGCCCCAATGTTCTATCTTGCTTCATCAATCGCGTCGAATAAAGGACCATATGTTGACTCATATTCTTTATAAAGCGGTTGGACCTTCTCCCTGAATTTAGCTCGTTCTTCATCGGACAATTCCACCACGTTATTTCCTGATTCCATTACACGATCCATCGAGGTTTGGGCATATTTATCGTACTGCTCCAATTGCGTTTTTTCTGATTCCAATGCAGCTTCTTTAATGATTTTCTGATCGTCCTCGGAAAGCTTATCCCAAGAGCTCTTACTCATGAATAATACTCCCGGGATTCTCAAATGTTCGGAGAGTGTGAAGTTCTTGGCCACTTCAAAATGACCGTCTGCTACATAAGTGCTGACATTATTCTCTCCTCCCTCGATGACTCCCATTTGTAAAGCGCTGTACACCTCAGAAGCAGCAAGTGGTGTAGGTGAAGTTCCCAGCTTTTTAAAGGCGTCAATGAGGATGTCATTTTGCATTACACGAATCTTTTTCCCTTTTATGTCCTTGACTGTTTCAATTGGTTCAGTCGAATAAAAGCTTCTTGCACCTGCGTCATAGAAAGCCAGCCCAATAAGATCTGATTCTTCTAAATCAGAAAATAAATCTTCTCTTAACGATGATTCCAACGCATTCCACATATGTTCCCTGCTATCAAATAGGAACGGGAAGCTAAAGATTCCCAGACTATCTGCAAATTGCGTTAACGGACCTGCATTCGCTCTTCCTATATCAATGATACCTACTTGAGTCTGTTCAATGGTGGTCGTTTCATCTCCAAGCTGACCACCAGTATATACTTCCACTTTTATTCTTCCATCAGAAAGTTCCTCTACCTTTTTAGCAAACTCTTTTTCTGCTATGGAATCTGGATAATCATCTACTTGAGGCTCTGAGAGTTTCAATACAATTTGATCACCGGATTTGACAGCGCTATCATTTTTGTCACTACTTGTGGTTCCCTTGGAAGAACAGCCTACGATACCAGCAACCATTAGTAATACGGACATAAATATCACAAGCTTCCTATTCAACCTATTCATCTTTGTGGTACCCCCTCATTCATAATTGGTCTTTAATCGTTTTAATCAATAGTTCATATTCCGCTTCATTCATAAACTTCTTATGTGTTGGAGCATTCACGAAGGCCTCACCCCACTTTTCTCCATTTTCATATTTAGGGACAATATGAAAATGGAGATGGGAAACGACATCCCCATAGATGGCATAGTTGATCTTCTGGGGTCGAAGGGCTTCCTGCAAAGCTTTAGCAGCCTTTGCTACATCCTCCATAAATGCCTGGAGTTCAAAGGGTGTCAGTTCAAACAATTCTCTTTTATGACCGTTGAAAGCCAGAATGGATCTGCCTCGATGGGTTTGATCCCTATTAAGATAGAAGGTCGAGGTGGTTAAGACCTCCATTCTAATCATCAAATCGCTTAACCTGCTGTCTTTTTTGCAGTAAAAACAGGTGTCACTCATTGGTTCCCTCCACTTCACAATCAATCATGACGTGGATCGTGTCCCCGCGATGGTTATTCCTTGTCTTGAAAGCTTCATCGACTTTAGACAAGGGGAAAATGTGAGTGATGGTTTCCTTTGTATTTACAAGACCATCCATTACGAGTTTCAGTCCTTCTTCAAAATAACGGCGGTTGTCTATATCCCTTTTAGGTTCTGTCGATAAGATATCAAGACGCTTCTTATGAACCTTAAAGAAATCGATTGGTTCATGACAGGTGCCGATACATCCGTACATCACGATTCTTCCGTTTTGTGCAGCTGCATCGATTGCGTCCACCATTCCAGAGCCTTCGAGGAGGCAAGGGATGACGATGTCAAATCCTTCAGGAAAATTCTCTCCCACTACATCCATGGTTTTCGCATCTGCCGATGGCATTTTATACGTATGGGTAGCCCCATATTTCTTTGCCAATTCCAGCTTTTCATCAAACAAGTCTGTTACCACTAAATTTTTCGGGCTGTAAAGTTTCACTACTTGAGTCAATGCAAGCCCGCTTACTCCCTGCCCCATAATGAGTACATTTTTGTTTGGGGATATATCAGCATTTTCTGCGGCGGATAATAATGCTGGTACTACTTCTATTAATGAACCTTCTATTAATGGCAGTTCTTTAGGAAGCACTTTAACGGAGAAGGGTTTGCAGCACACGTACTCTGCGAAGGCCCCCCAGATATAACGAAGAGCTACATGATCTCCCACTTTCAACCCTAGGACATTATCTCCGACTTTATCAATGACACCCGCTACTTCGTGTCCCAGCCGTGTCGGGTAAGAGATAAATTCTGGCTCACGGACCCCGCGATAAACTTCCACATCACTTCCACAAATGCCGACCCATTTTACTTTGATTCTGACTTCCCCTTCAGCCGGCTCCGGGATCGCTGCCCGTTTAATTTCTATTTTTTCTATGTCTGATAATACTGCACACATTTGAGTCCCTACTCCATCATGCTCCACTAATTGCATTGGAGGTACGGTCATTTTACTTACCATAATTTAATCTCTCTCCTTCGTTGTTCGTTTTTTTGTAACCACTTACATTTGTATTTCTACTATAGGTGAGGAGTAAGGATAGTTCTATGGAGAGAATTCAAATGAATTTAACCAAAATTCAGATTTGTATAAAAATAACCTATTACCGTCTCGAGTTAACGGGATTTCATGAGATAGGACTGATTTATGGATATCTGAATATCAGATAAGAGAACACTCATATCTGTCATAGAAAAAATTAAGGTAGTACATTATGCTTCAGGGAGTGACATCACTACTATAGGAGGGATCATTATGCTTTCACGTGAAGAATTTAATCAAATAAAGACGGAAACATTGGCTTATTTCCAGAAGGCAAACATTAGATTAACGGATAATGAAATAGAAAGGATCGAGGTAGCGGATTTCGGGCTCAATCGAATAAAAGAATTGGGATTACAGTTAATTGAGTACGTAAATACAGAACGCTGTTGTGCAAAAGATCTCGTGCTCCTTCCCAGGCAAACATGCCCTGAGCACTTACATCCCCCAGTAGGAGAATCGCCAGGGAAAGAGGAAACGTTCAGATGCCGCCTTGGAACCGTCTACTTATATGTACCGGGTCCAACAACAGAAAGTCCAAGAGCGATTATTCCCGAAGACAAACATGACACCTTCACTGTTTGGAATGAGATCATTCTTAAAGAGGGAGAACAATATACTATCCATCCAAATACTCTCCATTGGTTTCAAGCAGGAGAGGAAGGGGCCATCGTATCTGAATTTTCGACAAAAAGTACGGATGAGAATGATATATTTACAGATAAAAGTATTGAGAGGATTCCGGTTGTGGAGTAAGGGACGGAGGGACAGGTCCCTTGTCCCAGGGTCTGAATTGAGACGCGGTGGTTTGTTCCCTCGTCTCTCTCACTTTTAGGACGGGTGTCTTGTCCCCACGTCCCTATTAAACAACTGTTTAAAGGTCTAAAAAGGAGAATCAAGCCACTTCGAGAACCTAATCAAACGTTTGTTTAGTGGGCCATAGGGACAGGTGCCTTGTCCCAGAACCAAAATAAAGACGAAGGGATGAATCCCCTCGTCGCTTTTATGTTTGGGACAGGGTGCTGTCCCAAAGTCCCTATTTTATTACGCTTCTATTTCGATTGCTTTATCAAACTCGACTTTTCTAACATCTTTGAAATAGATCACCCATGTATTTAAGATGAACACTAAAGATGCTAAGAGAATAAGAGTCCATGTCATGCCAAGCGCTTCAGACAGCGGGCCGGCCAATACGAATCCCACTGGCATAAATACAAAGGAAACAAAGGAATCCAATGAACCGATTCTGGAGAGCATGTGCTCGGGTACCTTCTGCTGAACAAGTGTATCCCAGAACACCGCACTGATAATAATACTTGCGCTGGCAAACATAGCCACGATCATGATCAACCAGTGTGAAGCCGGTCCAATCAGCATGAGAATCTCAAGTGGCACTAAAACGGTCATTAAGGTAAATGCAAACTTTAATGGATTCTTGGGCTTTAAATTATGAGATAATAAACCTCCAAGTAAGCCGCCAACCGATGCAGCGGTTAAAATTAATCCCCACTTCTTCGGACCATCTAATTGATCTATAAGGGCTAGTGGCCCCAGGACATTAAATGCTGCAACTGCAAAATTCAACAGGGAGAATGTGACAAGGGATTTCCATATCCAAGTATGACTTCGGGCTACTTTTATCCCTTCTTTTAAATCTTGCCAATAGGAGTTATCTACGCTGGTTTCCGACTTGTATTTAGGTAAAACCATAAGCATGAGGAGCAGGCTTACAAAGAATGTCATGGCATCAATGAAAAAGATTACGTCAAATCCGACCAATACGACCAATATCCCCGCTATTGCAGGACCTGCTATTTCAAATATGCTATTCACGATGCTTAGAAGTGAATTAGCCTGTTGAAGCTGGTTTTTTTTAACAATTTGTGGGATCAATCCACCTGATGCAGGGGAGTGAAAGGCACTTACTGCCCCATATAGTAATGCCGAAGCTACTAAATGCCATAGTTCAATGGAATGCGTGAAAAATAAATAAGCAATCAATAAATGGTTGGCCCCTTGGAGCAGGTCTGAACATATGAGAATGGCCTTTCTTGAAATACGATCGGCCCAAACCCCTCCAAACATGACAAACACCACTCTTGAAACCCAAAGTGCCCCCAGCACGAGACCGAGACTGGTTGCGCTTCCTGTAACCTCCAATACGGCAAATGTAATGGTGACAGGTATAAGGGTATTACCAATAGAAGAAATGACATGTGACAGCCAAAACGTAAGAAAGTTCAGATCTTTTAGAACATGTGTAGTTAAATGAGTTTTCATTGAATTCCTCCTGCGGTTGATAGACTGGATGTACCTTTCATTTCCTTTAGCTTGTTGAGTACTTTGAGCCAGGCTTCCTTCTTCCTTTTCTCAAGATAGATCTCTGCAAGATGTACGTTACTTTCGTTGAGAAAATTCCCCGTGACGGAAACCGTTGGTTCGAGGTTAACTACTTCATGTGCCCAACCACTCGGTGTGAAAACCAAATCTCCCGGAAACTGAAGAACTTCCACTTCGAATCGGGAAGAAGGAAACTCGGATGTATATCCATCATCTAATATATTCTTGGCAATAGATTCTGAAGGAGATAGGAACCTCCACTTTTTCGTTCCACTTAACAGTAAATTCCATGCACTGCTCATCATTACATCAATGTGAAGGGCAGTAGCGGATGATTGGGGACCTAGAAATAACCAGAGCCAGGGTGGCTTCACTCCTTTGGGTAAAGAGTCTAACCAATTAGAAAAAGTTGGAGGGAGCTCGATTTTCTCCATGATCTCGTCTAACATTTCCTCGTTACGCAGATTGGACGCATACCATGGTTCCCTATCACACGTTCTTTTCATATACTTCAAATATTCTTCTATGGTAAATTCCCGGGTCTCCCGCTTCCCTTTTTGGCTTGCTGCAATTAAGGAAGCACTATGTTTCGGAGACTCAATAGTATTCGATAAAAGATCGTAACATGCCGGCACTGATAAATGCCTTCTTATTATAAATGGCTGGTTCAATGCATCTAATGAGATTTCTTCCTCTTTGGTCAATTCGTTAACGGTGATAGTCATTTCATACCTCCGTGTACTTTACACGTACAAGCAATTTCGATACTTTTGTTCAAATAGAGTAACTTAATCAATTGTAACGCTACAGTTTCTTCTCCTACTTCATCTACTATGTCCTTTAAAGAGAACTTTCGAGTTTTGTGAATAAAGTTCACTGCTTTTTCAATTACTGGATCATAATTCAATGTACATTTCCTGCCTCGTAGATAAAGGATTAGTTCACTACCCACTTTTTTTATTGGTATTTCAGTATTCTTCCGTACTTTAAAACAGGACTTTGTAAAATCAACCGAAGCCGGCTGTTTTATACCAGTTGGATTTCCTATAAAGCCACCATTGCTTTTGATTTTATTTCGCTGGTCGAGTACTCCTTGGAAGAGTAATTCCCCAAGATCTTTATAGTTTATATTCAATTCTTTTTCTATTATGGAATGAAATTGTTCCTCAATAGAATTTTCTTTTGACCAGGATAAGGTTAAAGATTCGGCTGGCTGATGCTTCAAATTAGCTATCCCTGAACGAACTAACGAGGAAGCGCTGCTTGGAAACAAAGCCGTCCCCAGTGTAACTGAAAAATCCGGGGTATAAAGCAAATGATACATTTTGCTTGGAATGAAAATCATATCACCGGGTTCGAGTACAACATGTACAGCAGATTTTTCCCACTCTGATCCAGACTCCAACAGATCTGTTCTCCCAGTGATACTTGGATCTGGTTCTGATTCCCAGTACCAAATCTCTTTATTCGATGGTCCACAATGAATCAGGAAGATAGGTTCGTTATCCGGGTGAATACCAAATGGAGTATATCCATAGTTACCAAATATCGCATAAGAATCCGCACCCATTACCAGGTCCTTTTCACCCAAATTAGCCAGCACCTTAGAAGTAAGGATCTCATGTACTTTTTCACTATAATCCGTTATCCGGTCAAATAATACGCAGAATTCGTCATCTCCAAGCCAATGAGAAAACCATTGTTCCAATGAATCATAATTCCCTACTGGAGAGTCTTTCAATTTATTTCTTAACCATGGCTTGACTGCATCCTTAACATTAATATTCATTTGGGGAATTCTCTCACTATTTTGCACTTCCCCCACAAAATCAGTGTAAATTTCATCCCAATCCATCTTTTCCAGAAATGATTTCCAAACGACTGGGCGTGTAAAGTGACCGGTTTCTTCCTCCAGATTATATAATGCGGTTATACTCATTTTCCGTCCTCCTTTACGATTAAGCCCTTATATTGAATGGCACAATCAACCAAGAACGCAGCCACTTCGGAAGATAGTACGTTTGTCATTTCCTCAATGAGACCCGAGTACGTTATCTCGTTCTTACCATCCATTATTTCGATACACTGAGCAATGCCGGGTATATTATTAAGCTGGAGAAGCCTCCCGCGAATAAATAATGTGATCTTTTCTTCTTCAATGATGTGAAGGATAGGAAAACATGAAGGTTTAATCAATGTTGCATGACTCAAATCATTAGTAGTATCCATTTCTTTCAGGATAGGTTTGTGTATAGCGTAGCCATTGCTTTTTAGTAGAAGATGATAAAAATAAGATCCTTGCTTTATTCCCTTTTCAAGATCATCCCGATGAGACTTTGTTATGGAATCAATTTGCTCATATATACTATTTTCCAAGTTTTCTTCTTGTACAAAATAATGAGGCTGATTGCCGTTTAGTTTTGTTAGCATCTTTATGCCTTCTGTCCCAACCGTCCCTGCGGAAGAAGGATAGAGGATGAATCCTAAAAATGAAGAAAACCCTACGTTCTTAAATACATGAAAATCTCCCTTCGGAATAAACAGACAATCACCGGGTTTCAAAATATAATGGGTAGCGTGTTCTACAAGGTTTTCAGGATCAAAACGGCGATCTGAACTTCCGGTTAACCTTACGTAATCCTCTCTCTTCCATATCCAGACGTGCTTTTCTTCCGGTCCAAGATGAAAGATCAAGGAATGGTCTGGATCTTCATGTATCCCAAAAGGCGTATATCCGGCATTCGCAATAAAGGCATACGCATCTACTCCTGCAAGCGGAACACCAACATGGTCAATAATCGGTCTGATTACTTCAGACGTTACTTTCGTATGTAGCCTGTCATTCCATTTCATGACTCCATTAAAGGTAAAGCAGTAATCTTCGTACCCGATCGTTTCTTTAATCCATTCATCCAAATCCTCTTCATGGTCAAAACGTGTATTCCATAGTTTTTCGAGAAGATCATAACGTTGGCCATTATCAATGAAAACCCTTAAATTTGCTTTTTCTTTATGACCTTCCACTTTGGTAATGGCATGTTTCAGTTCAGTCGTTACTTGCTCTGGATTTAGCAGCATATCGGGTATCAATGCATAGTCTTCTAAGCCATTCGTTTCTTGAATCAACCTTTTTATCCAATTATCAGCTACGATCGGATCAACGTTATTTGGTTTGGTAACCAGTTTCATTTTCTTCACCTCTATATGTTTTATTATGTTGATTTAATATCAGTTGGGTAGCCAAGTTGGCTGCTGATAATGCAGCTAAATTAGGCTTCTTATCTCCGGCACACACTTCTACGAAATCTGCGCCTACCACATTGAAATGGGTACTCAAGTACTCCATGAGGGAAGACGCCTGATGATAGGAGATTCCCCCGATAACCGGCCATGCCACTTCTGGTGCATGAACAGGATCAAGCACGTCTACATCGAATGAAATATAAATTGGAGTATTTCTATCCAGGGTTGAAAAGATCGAGGTCGCATTTTCCATAGAATGAATATCATTCGATGAATACACATACAAACTGTTCGATAATCCCATTTCATTCGTAGACTTTCTTTCAAACTGGCGGATGCCCACTTGGATTAACTTATAAAAGTTCTTCTCTTTCATTAATTCACTGAACACATTTCCAATCGTAAGACCATTTGTATTTCTTAATTGGCTTTCATAACGGTCAGTATGTGCATCAAAATGGATGATCGTTAGGTTTTCATACTTATCCATAAGGGTTGAGACGACTGGGTAAGTCACCGTGTGATCCCCTCCCAGAACAATCGGCTTCAGCTGGTGATCAGACATTTTATCAACGATATAGCTTACTTTTTTGTTCACATCTTCTATGGTCTCAATCCGCGAATCATAGCTTACATCTCCTGCGTCATAAGGCGTAACGCTTTTCGCTTTGAAGCTTCTTGAGTAATTCATATCGAGTAAATACTCTTCATCAGAGGGAATGGGATCAAAGAGTTTGATATTGGATCTTATTAATGCTGTTCCATTAACGGGACTCATATTCCCTTTATGTTCGTAGGATACAGGAATGCCTAAGAAACAAAATCGATGATTGAATCCCTTGTTTTTCAATTGGTTGAGATCCAACTTCTCACCGATGGTATCCTTAGGTTGTGTAACAAGTCCATTCCTGTAGAGAGAATGCACTTCCTGAGGGATTATGATAGACTCACCCAGCAATAACTCCAGTACTTTTCCAGTCAATCCCTTTTCTTCTAATTCTTCAAGGCTACTGGGCTCTTTCACCATCTCGATCACTTTGCTGAAATGAAGATTCGTTTGGATTTTCTTTTTCTCAAAGGGAAGGATTATGTTCAGAACTTCATCTTTTCGTTCAACTGCAATAGTAGGGTTGAGGACAAAATGTTTAAGCATACTCATGAATTCCCACCTCAAGGACCCCGCACTTATATAAGGTTTTACATAGTAAATAGATGGAGTCCTCATTGACCTGATCATGAAATGTCTTTACTAACTCTTTAACGTTTAAAGAGCATTCCATATTTAACTTCTTCATTATTTCAAGAATGACATCATGCTTGACAAGGCTAATCATATTAGCCCTCGCAAACACATCCAGACCATCCTCCTTTTCCAACACCAGCAGCTTGAAGGGAGTAGTCAATGAAATCGAGCTATCTTTCCAAGCAGCAAGAGCAGGAAATTCCTTTTCAGTTGTTTTAGTAGGCACTCTGAACCCCAAATTACTTCTGATTCGAAGAACATACTGAATAATGGCTTCTTCTGCAGGATCACTGGATTTAATAATTTCTTTTAATGGTATAATCCCGTTTTTTTGATTATTTTCCACGTGAAGCGTTTGTTTAATGATGGATTTTATATCTATGGAGCCAGGATCACCTAATTCATGTCGGGCCAGTTCCATTGCCCGTTTAAATAGATCATTTTCATCAAATCTAATCATGGCGACTGCTAATGAAACACTGAAATCAGTATTCTCCCCAACGTGAAAATATTTACTGGCTGGAAGGAAAAACCAATCATTTTCCGCTATTGTGTTTTTCTGGGAATGAGAGAATAATTGTGAGGAAGGATTAATCAATGGTTCATATGAACCTCTGACTTTCTTATATGTTTCTGGCTCCCACAAATACATATATCTTTCGTTGGGTCCCAGATTTAAATGGAGGGCCTCTGAAATCTCATCAATGTGGACCCCAAATGGAGTATACGTCGTATTTCCGATAAAATATGTAACCTCTAAATGCAACAACTCCTCATTGAGTTGCCCTTTGGCTGCTTCGAACAGGCTCCCGCACCAATTAACTATAGGGTTATACCATTTTTCGACCCGGTTGATAACCACAAGAAAATCCTGACCTTTAAATGTCCTTCTTCCCCATTCCTCTATTTCCCCGAAAGAATGAGGAGGATTCAAAAGAATATATTCTTCTAAATCCTCACGTGATTCACCATTAACATAAATGCGTAGGTTATTCCTATAAGAATCATCTGTTCCGGCGGATTTGGCCATCGATAAGAGTGTATGAAATGGAGCTTCATAGACGTTTGTAATGTCCAATTGATTCTTCAATGCTGCCGGTTCCATAAAATTCTTTGTAGATGCTTGCAACTCTTGAAATAGACTCATTTATTACTCCTCCTTAGAAGTTTAAACCAAAGATCGAGGGCCACAGTTCCTCATATCCCGGTGATTATGTAGATTCTATTAGTGACCTACATGTGTTACTGGACGCGCTGCCAGTTCTTCATCTCTTAATTCAGAGAAACTGATATCAAGATCCTTCAATGATACTTTTTCTTCGTTCTTTTTCATTTCTGCCATGATGATTTCCTCCTATTCTATTAGTGAGTGTATTAGTGACCTACATGTGTTACTGGGCGTGCTGCCAGTTCTTCGTCTCTTAATTCAGAGAAACGGATATCAAGATCCTTCAATGATACTTTTTCTTCGTTCTTTTTCATTTCTGCCATGATGATTTCCTCCCATTCTATTAGTGAGTGTATTAGTGACCTACATGTGTTACTGGGCGTGCTGCCAGCTCTTCGTCTCTTAATTCAGAGAAACGGATATCAAGATCCTTCAATGATACTTTCTCCTCGTTCTTTTTCATTTCTGCCATGAGATTCCCCTCCCTTCAATACAATTTTCGGGTAAGAGTTTTTATTGTGGCCCTCGATCTTTGGTTTAACCTATTTCTTAATTGAGTGTACTCCGTAAGTAAAATGTTTTCTTTTTACCCCCGCTAACTTACAGGGCACTTTTCCCTTTTATCCAATGAAGATAGGCCAAGGGAAGTTTCGAGATACCTACTGGGTTCTCTGCAACTATATCTTCCAATTCACCGTGTAATTCCAGAATTCTTTTCATTTCCTTTTTCACTCCTTCACTATCCTTTTTTATTGATTCCTGCAAGGTCTCCTGGTCATCATCTTTCACCTTCAAACCAAACCCGACTGCAAGAGATGACTTAGATTGTTCCTTGAGCTTGTTCCACTCTTCAACTTCCAGTGAATGAAAGGGAACTAATGTCTCATTTGAAAAATCAAACCAATAAACCCCAGTCTCCCCTACGCCTTTTACTATGTTTTCTCTTAATAAAACAACGATAGGCTGGAGGTTTAATTGATTTAATTCTTCCATAACTTCATACAACATCTGAGCTAAGGTATTTAAGTGTACCAGTGGGATTTTTTCAACTTCAGTTCCCGATTGTTTTTTAGTAAATCCGATGGTGTCTTTAAATATTTGAAAGGGAAATATTCCTTTATTGTCCAAGCTCCTTTCAGACTTCTGATAGCGAGGATCTGTTTGGTTTCCAATCTCACTCGTCACTTGTGACTCTTACCTCCTTTCTTAACGTTTTTTCTTTCTAAATTAACTATAATGGATGAATATGGTTAACTAAAATAAGTAAAATAGTCGTTAAAATTTCCTTGATAACGTCAAAATTAAGCCTTAGGATTTTACAAGAATGACGTTGAATAACCGTTGGATCCAATCTGCTTTCCCGAATTCATATAAAAAAACCTGCTATCTCTTCGATAACAGGTTTTACTAATAGGATTGATTAACTTGTATAGCCTTGTGAAAAAGGACCAGGTTGAGATTCATCATTAACAAGAATTTGTTGCTGGGAATCACCAGGGTTCTTTTCAATTCCCTTTGTGTAAGATATGACCGTTCCGCTTAATACGAATGATAAAGATAATAAAAGCACTTTTATTTTCAACATATTCAACTCTCCCTTTTTCATCTGATAATCATATCTTAAATGAAGAAGGGGGTTAAAAATAACTAGTAAAATCACCGTGCTTTTTCTCGCAATTATACCATTATTTAGGTCTATTTATTTACTTATTGATAGATTTTGGGAGCCTCTTTTACCTTATTGTCATTTTTTAATGCAATCTGATAGTACTTTGCCGCCATTTTATATGCATTCACATTATAATAATGGTCGCCTAGCGTGACTGCATGCTTTTTTGCCAACAAGAATTGCTGATGATCCAGAGAGAAGTGAATGAGTTGCTGCATTTCTTTCTCATAGTTATAATCATCCCTGCGCACTTTGTATAATTCAGCTACTAATGCATGTATATCTACATATAAATAGCGCAGATCCAACGTTTCAACAATTTCTATGGCTTCATTTAAGTAGGTATTGGCCAGATTCCATTCTTTTAACTCAGAATATACTTCTACTAAACCTCTTAAAGAATAAATTCTTTCTTTATCATTCCCTTTATGTATAGTAAGACTCTTCTTGAAATGTACAATAGCCTGGTCAAACTCTTTCATCCCTTGATAAACTCTTCCATAGTTGTATTCTATCATTCCTTCAAATGTATTATCATGATATTCATCCACCAATGATTTAGCTTTTGAAAGACAGTCTTTCGCCTCTTCAAACATTTGGTCTAAATGATATTGAACGCCTAAAGTGATGAGCACAGAGATGATATTAGTGGTGTTTTCAAATCGTTTGTATAATTTATAAGCCTTCAATGTATAGTGACGACTGATGTCTTGTTTTTTGTTCAACCTCTGCTTGACCAAGCCCAAATTATAATACAAATGAGCCCTTTGAATGCTCTCATCATCTTCCATCAATCTGTCCGCTTCTGAATAATAGTCATCAGCTTTATGGAAGTTTTGCTTTTGATAGAAATAGTTTCCGCAGGCGATATAGTAAAACATAGAATCTTCAGGATAGTATTCGTGTACGCGATCAGGTAATAATTTCAGAGAATTGGTATAGATACGATCCGTATTTTTCATTGAATTTATCCGAACATAATAATGCAATAAGACTCCATGGATCTGCAACAGAACAGGTACAGGATGCATCTCCATAGAATGAATCTCTAAAAAGGAGATTTCCCTTTCCGACATATGGTTCGTTACTTTATAATGGTCAATCGTTTCTTGGATGGTCGCCTCAAAATTGGTAATATCGTTATCTGTTAAATATTCAATGGCTACATCCAGTTTTTCAGAGATTTTATGTAAAAATGCCTTGGAAGGTTTTATTTTTCCATTCTCTATTCTGCTAAGGTACGTAATGGAACAAATACCTTCCACTAATTCAGACTGATTCATTCCTTTATGAATTCGCAATTGCCTTATTCTTTCTGCTAGAAACAATGTTTCATCCCTTCTTCTACCTTTTTTGGAATTTGAATGCCAGACTACCTTCTATTGGACCTTGTCCGATCACCGGAGACCTTCTTCCATTTTTCCTTTTCAAGTAACTGAGTTCTTTTATTCGTCTGTCTGTCTAAATAGGCTAGTTCTTTCTGGAACTTCTTGAAGTTATCATATCGTTTTTGATCCAGCATTCCTTCCTCAATAGCCTGTTTCACACGACAAGCTGGCTCATTTTCATGCCGGCAATCACTGAACTTGCAGTATTTAGCTAATTCTTCAATATCTGAGAAGCTTTTTGTCATACTATTGTCTACATCCCAAAGTTGCAGCTCTCTCATACCAGGGGTATCAATCAGGACTCCTCCTTCTGGCAGTATGATCAATTCTCTATGAGTGGTCGTATGCTTCCCTTTATCATCGCTATCCCTGATTTCCTTTACTTGCTGTTTGTTCGCTCCAAATAAATAGTTGCATATTGTTGATTTCCCTACACCAGAGGAACCAAGAAGTGCAACTGTCTCGCCTTCCAAACAGTATCCCTTCAAATATTCCAATCCAACGCCTTCTGTTGCACTAATCGCATGGATTGGAACTCCGGGAGCAATACTTTCTATTTCGTTGATACGTGATTCAATGTCATCACATAAATCACATTTGCTCAACACAATAACAGGATTTGCCCCACTTTCCCACGCTGTAATAAGATATCTCTCTATCCGCCTGAGGTTAAAATCACTGTTTAGAGACATGACTAAAAACACGGTATTAATATTCGTTGCCACGATTTGCTCCTCGGCAGATTCACCTGAAGCCCTTCTGGAAAATTTACTGAAACGGGGAAGAATCCCATGTATAGTAGCTTTTTTCTCTTCTTTCCGAACAGAAAGTGCCACCCAATCCCCTACAGCGGGAAACTCGCTTCTTTCTTCTGCAACGTGTCTGAACTTACCCGACACCTCTGCTAACAGTTCTTCTCCTTCGGTTATAACCCGGTAAATGTTTTTATGTTCAAGAATAATTCTTCCTACTTCATAACCAAGTTCCTTATACTCATTAAACCTTTCAGCCAATGATGAATTCCAACCCAATTTCGATAATTCCATACGTTTCCCCCCTGTGTGTAATCCTACCTGTTGAAAGTATCAGATATTAAAGAATATTCTAAAATAATACTATACCACATTTTTCTTATGGATAATATATCCTTCTTATGTTTAAGACAAAGGGTCTGATGCCAGAACATAAAAAAACGAGGGGGATCAACCCCCTCGTCTCTATCACTTTTCGGGACACGGTGCCTGTCCCCCCGTCCCACAATCTATCGCTTAACCGTGAATTTCCTCGGAACAGATGACAGCGTCAATCCACTCTCATCCTTCACAGTAACCTTCACATAGTAGTCCCCATCCGGATAATCACTGTCAGGAGCCCATGGCAGGTTATAGATGGAATGTTCGTCATGGATGTCTGCTTCTTCAAGTGTGTTCCCCTGTGCATCGGTAATTTCCAAATGCCAATCAAGGCGTTTGTATCCGAAGAGCGTCAGGCGCAGTGGCTTGGTTTCACTTACGCTTGAAGCATTGTTGATGCCTAAATAGTTAATAAGCGGTTCGGCGTTTAAATACGTTTCATCCCCCTGATACGCAACCCCCACATTCCGGGCATTGTCTATGGCAGAGATTGTGACCAGTTCCGGTTTCACTTTTGAGATGTACTCTGATCCCCCGTTTTGAATCCGTTGGGACTTTCCGTTCACCCAAAGCAGGCTGCCAAGAGGACCGGTACCCGTGTCTGTTATATCCCAGCTGATATGGTAGTTTCCATCCGGCATTTCTTCCACCTTGATGTCTTCTACTTTAGGAGCTTCGGAATCTACTTTTATCGGAATCTTGGTCTCTTGAGGTTCAGCACCCTCATAGTTTAACGTGCTCGTATAGACGTAATAATATTGTCCATCCTTTATCGTTTTCCCATCGTCGTCAGTAGAATTCCAGAATAATCCTTCCATTTTATAAGAGTAATTTCTGTAGCTCATGATGTTCTTTCTGAACTTATACGGACTTCCATCCTCTGTGAATTCACTAAAGTTGCTTATCTCTTTAATGGTGTTCCCTTTTTCATCCTGAATGCTCAGGGACATTTCCTTCAGGTTACGCAGCGCGGTGAAGGAAGGATAAGCCCCCTCACTGACGGATCGTGATGACACGCCTATCTTTTCTTTATTGAAGGTTCCAGTGGCCGGATCATATCCGATCGGCAACGAATCAATTTCATTGAACAGGACCGTATACCCCAAGAATGCATCCCCTGTTACCGGGCTTTCATCCACATTCGCCATGGAATCCCAGTCTCCGTAGTACCCCATAAGCGGTACGGAAAGTGTCGTCAGTTCATTTACCGAGCTTCCTTTTGGTACAAAGCGTACAAACCCTTCAATGAAGCGCCCTTCACTCAGCTCTTCAGGCAATTCAACTGAAATCTTCACTTCCTCATCACGGTGCGGTTTATATTGATACGGTTCCGCTGGATCGTACGTCTTGCCGTTGATCTTGATGTCTGCCCCTGTAACCGGTACAGTGTGAAGCGTTAAGTACTCTCTTTCCACTCCATCATGTGTTTGTTTGGTTGTTTCGTCTGTAATTAGATCGATCATAATCTCATATTGGTGCTGAGGCTTCACAAGATTTTTCTTTAAAGGCTCCACATTCAAGGTGAAATCAAAGCTGCGTCCCACTTCTTTCAGAGCAACAGAAGCGGCCTGCTCTAATGGAACACCCGAACGTTCAAGGAGATATGGCGTCTCCATCGCACGGTCGATCTTCATGATCCCGGAACCTTGTCTTCTTGGTGAATAAACCGAGTGATCATTGGTTGGATTCGTCAGGGTTTCAGACGTATTCATCAATGCGTTTTTCGCTTTTAATACCGTTTCCATCTCTTTCGGAAGACCCAGCTCCTGATAATAGTGCTGTAAAAGAAGCGCGGCTCCGCCTGCCACCTGCGGGCTTGCCATGGACGTTCCGCTCATGGTTTCATATTCGTTATTGATCACTGTCGAAAAAATCTTCCCGCCTGGTGCCGTGATCTCAGGTTTGAAGCTTAAGTCCGTTGGAGATCCAAAGGATGAGAACGTGGACATCGGCTCGGTTGCCGTATTTTGAACCTTCAGCACTTCGTCAGTCAGTTGCACCGTCACTTCTTCACCGGACTTCAATCGCTCTGCGAGTTCATTTCCATTCACTTGATCGGTTGTGACCGCCGGAATGAAGTACGGGCTGAAGTATAGGTTTGCATACGATGTCACTTGGGGAGGTGGAACCACCATCACTGCCACAGCACCTTTCCCTGCAGCTGCGGTCTGCATATAGGTTGCGGGGGAATAGTATTGCGATGGCTGTGCGACCGCGATCTTCCCTTTCAAGTCAAGGTCCTTGACCGCTGCCGAATTCCCCTCACCTACATAAACCAGTTCGTATTCCTTGGATGGATCCAGCGTCCCGATCAATTTCTTGATCCCCGGCTGAATTTGATAGCCGAATAGAGTTCCATCTGACAAACGCAGCCCGTCCACTGTCATCATGTCGTTCTCTGAAGAAGCGACCTGTAGGGCATACGGTGTCACACCAGGGTCTCCCACGAGCCCGATGTCAGGGTTTTTCGCAAAAGGCAATTGAGACCTTTCCAGCAAATTGTTCTTGGTGCTGTAAGCCGCATTCCCTGCCGCCGCAACGACCAGGACGCCTTGTTCTGTGGCATATTGAATCGAGCGCTGGACGGGATCATTTGAATCTACGTTTCCAGCATCTGAGCCGAGGCTAAGGTTGATGACGTCTGCGCCCATTTCAACGGCGTGATAGATCCCTGCTGCGATATCATCGTCATAAGCGCCGCCACCCTTATCGGAGAATACTTTTTCCGCTAGAAGCTGTACATCGGGAGCAACCCCTTCTGCTTTTTTCTTCGTTTCTTCATAGGCTCCAACGATCCCCGCTACGTGCGTTCCGTGAGAATTTGAGGTTGGAATGACGTTGGTATCGTTATCTGCCCAGTCGTACCCTGTAGGAACTTTATCTGTATACCAGGCTTCGTCCACTTCGGTTTGTTGAAACTCATCTTGAAGGTTTTGTTCCGTTAACTTCGCCGCTTTCTTTCCTTCTTCCGAAAGCTGCATCGCTTCGTGACGGTGGTCCACACCTGAATCAACGACCGCTACGACCATACCTTCCCCGCGCGTGTTATACTTCGTCCATGTATCCATGGCCTCAACGAGCTCTTTGCTGTCTACAACGGTATGCTCATATTGTTTGGAAATGCGAACATCCTTTACGCCATCCAGCTTAGCGATTTTTTGAACCTCACCAAGTGTTGTATCCACGCTGAAGCCACTGAAACCTTTTGAAAATGTGTGTCTCACTTTAGACTTTGAGTCCTTTTTACCCGAAATGACATTCTTCACCTTTTCAACTTGAGCGTGCGTCGACGACTTCGCATGCTTGTTCACCTCAACCTCAACGACAATCCTTACATTCTCATTCGGATCGAAGGAAGACTGATCCACACCGTACAATGGATCATTGTTCTCTTTGAGTAGTTCCGCAAATGGATTCGATTTCTCCGCCAAAACGGAATGTGGAACCTTCTCTTGTTTGGAAAACTGAAACTCCGCACTTGCTGATGCCCCGAACGTCCCTGCAGCCATCACACATGCCAATAAAGATGGTACGACCTTTTTCTTCATGACTCTACTTCCCCTCTACTATCTTGTATTCTAACTATTCTTATTTTTAATAGTAGATAGAGAGATCGCTTGCGTAAATGGGGGTTTTCAAGCACTTTTCTTTTTAATTTTAAAGGTATTTAATACCGGTTTGGTGAAGAGAGAATTCCATTTAATAGTCTATTAGTCTGATTATTTAAACATTAAATCCCTTATTTGTATAAATATATATTTAAAATAACCCCAAGTGGATAAAACATAGGGAAAGTACCCTAACCTACGCCTTGATTGGGACGGGGGGACAGGTCCCTTGTCCCAGAACCAAATAAAGACAAGAGGTTGAATCCCCTTGTCTCTATAATTCTTGGGACAGGGTGCCTGTCCCCATGTCCCACACCACTTCCCCATTGACGAATGTGGCTTGGACGTTCCAGTTTTGGTCTATGAAGGCGATATTGGCTTTTTTGCCGATTTCTAGGGTCCCGATTTCGTGATCGATGTTTAGTAGCTTTGCCTGGTTTAGACCGACCATTGGCAAAATGTCCTCAAGGGGGAGGTCCAGCACCTCTGTCATATTCTTAAGACAGTCTAACAGATTCGTTGTACTACCCGCCAAGGAGTTGGTTTCTACGGTCCTGGCAATCCGGTCCTTGACTTTCACGTTCATTGTTCCTAGAGTGTAATCACCGTCAGGTAAGTCGGTGGCAGCCATGGAATCGCTTATTAATAGGATGTTGTCTCTTCCTTTTGCTTTATGTAATAGTTTGACCGCCCCCGGATGGACATGATGGAGGTCTGCGATGCATTCACACAGGCAGTCATCATTGGTCAGGACCGCGCCGAGGCATCCCGGGTCACGGTGCTTGAAGCCCCGCATTCCGTTGAATGTATGGACCGCGACTTTTGCTCCATGGGAGACAGCAAGATTCGTGGTTTCATAGTCTGCATTGGTATGACCAATTGAAACATGGATCCCCTTACCCGCTAGGTAGCGGATGACCTCCATGGCATGAGCTTTTTCCGGCGCAATCGTGAGGACTTTTATGGTGTTATGCGACGCATCAATCAGGTCTTCTATTTCTTTAATAGAAAGCTCCCGCATGTACTCGACAGGGTGTGCCCCTTTATGTTCAGGTGTGATATATGGACCCTCCACATAGGAACCGAGAATTTCGGCTCCTGTCGTTTGACCGATGGCACTTCTTACTGCTCCAACCGCCTTGCGGATACTTTCGGGATCGTGGGTGAGTGTTGTAGGCAGGAACCCTGTTACGCCGTATTTGGCAAGGGACTTAGACATCTCGTTTAGGGAAGAGACACTTCCATCCATCGTATCATGTCCCGCGATTCCATGAATATGGAGATCAATCATTCCTGGTATGGCAGAACAACCGGGTAAAGCGATGATGGGACATGATGGAGGTTCCTTTGTTATCCCTGAAATCCGCCCATCTTCAATGAGGAGGTACCCGTTTTCAACTATTCCTTCCGGTGTATATATGTGGTCAGCCTTCACAGCTTTCAAGTTCTTCATCCCCTTTAATATAAATAAACAGAACAAGCAACACCATCAGAGGTGCTGCTTTCTAGACTGATTCTTTCATGTTCAACCGGTTTAAGGCAAGGTAACATGCTCCGTATAATCCAGCATCATTTCCCAAGGCGGAAGCAATAACCTTGTCCTCACACCCGTACACATCCATAACTTCATTCCGTACTTGGTTATTTATATCTTGGAAAAGAGGACCGGTACCCTCTGTGATCCCGCCCCCAATGATGATCTTTTCTGGGTTGAGAAGATGAATCACGTTGGATACTCCTATACTAATATAACGGATGAACCGTTGATAAACGCCAAGGGCGACTGGATCGCCCGCCATGACAAGCTCCATGATCGTTTCACCTGAAACGTTTTCCACTCCGATGACATTTCGTATGGCTTCATCCTTATAGTCCTGGACAAAAGCGGAGGTGGATGCATACCGTTCAAAGCAGCCTTTTCTGCCGCAACTGCACGGTTTCCCCCCTGTAACAATGACGGTATGGCCAAGCTCTCCCGCAAGTCCCCCAGAGCCATGCATGACTTGACCATCCATCACAATGCTGCTGCCGATTCCAGTACCGAGGGTCAGAAACACAGCGTCACGCTTCCCTTTGAGGGCACCTTGCCACATCTCGCCAAGGCATGCACTTTTCACATCGTTTTCAACGGATACAGGCAAGTGGGTCAAATGAGACAACTTTTCTCCAAGCTGCGCCCCACTATATCCTTCTATATTATTTGAAAATAATATCATCCCCCTTTTATGATCAACCAATCCACAAGATGATATCCCGATGGCAGAAATGGGTTGATCAAGCTGAAACGTTTTCACTTTTTCATTTAGAACATCAACGATTTCATTGCTTATGGGGGTCGTTGTCTTTCCTTTCGAAAGTAGGTGTCCATGTCCATCAAAAACACCATATTTAATAAAGGTTCCCCCGATGTCAAAACACGCGATATGACTCATCTTCCATTCCCCCAATCATTTCAATGACGTCAATTTCCTTTACAAATCGTTTTACATGAACCGGATTTATGGAACCTGTCTTTTCCAACATGGCGTTTGACATCCCACATGCGCAAGCCCATTTTAGCACTTCCTCTATGGGGTAACCATGGGAATAAGCGTGGGTGAACCCCGCCAGCATGCTGTCTCCGGACCCGACAGGATTCACCACGTTCACGTTCGGTATCCTTGCAAAGAGGACCCTGTTCTCACTCACTAAGAAGGCTCCCTCCCCCCCAAGGGAAAGCAGCACGTATGGAACTCCTTTCTGACATATGGATTGTGCCTGCTGAAGCATATCACTTTTAGAGTTTGTCTTTCTCCCTATCAAGTCATTGAATTCATCCTTATTCGGTTTAATCAAGAAAGGTTTCCCGTCCATACTGTCAGTTAGGGCCGGCCCGCTTGTGTCCAATAGCATTCGAACTCCTTTTTGATTGGCTTTTTCTGAAAGCCCTTTGTAAAAGTCGTTCGGTATTCCTCTCGGCAAGCTTCCGGACACAACGACAAAGTCTACTGTATCCATGATGTAAGCGAACATTCGATTAAAACGCTCGATTTCATCTGTGCCAATGACTGGTCCCGGTTCAAGGATCTCGGTCTGGCCCCCCTTTGAGAGAACAGCGAGGCAAGACCTTGTTTCCCCTTGTATCGAAACAAAATGATCGTGAAGGTTCATATGCGATAGCTGGTTCTGAATCCATTCTCCGTTTTTCCCACCAAGAAATCCCGTGCATGTAACTTGATTCCCTAACCCGGATAGCACCCTGGTGACATTAAGACCTTTACCACCTGGTGTTTTTTCAATAGAAGAAACTCGATTGACCCCTCCGATTTGAAACTGTGACAGAGTATAGCGGACATCGATCGCCGGGTTTAACGTGACGGTTGCTATCACGGACCTACCCACGATTGAAACTGCCGCAAAGTTTTATTTTCTCCGCTACCACCTGTTTCATTTGGACAACCGCATCTTTAAAGTAATAGCGTGGATCATTGGCTTCAGGATTCTCCTGAAGATAACTGCGGAGCCCTTTGACAAACGCCATCTTTAATTCCGTTGCTACATTCACTTTGCATATGCCCCGGTCAATGGTCTCGCGGACAAGCTCATCAGGAAGCCCCGATGCACCGTGAAGGACAAGTGGGACATCCACTTCCTGCTGGATGACCGCCAGCCGGTCTATATCAAGCTTGGGCTCTCCCTTATATAAACCATGTGCAGTACCGATCGCAACGGCCAGCGAATCAATGCCGGTCCTCCTGACAAACTCCTCTGCCTGCTTCGGGTTGGTATAGATCTGATCCTTCTCGTCTACTTCTATGTCATCTTCCATGCCGCTTAATCGACCAAGCTCAGCCTCTACCGCCACGCCAAATGGTGCGGCATATTCGACGACCTCCCTGACAATCCGTATGTTTTCTTCAAAGGAATGGTGGGAGGCATCGATCATGACGGATTGAACGCCCATATGGATCAGATTCTTGATATCATCCAGATTTTCGTGGTGATCAAGGTGGAAGCAGACAGGAAAATCATAGCTTTTCACCGCCGCTTCCATCATCTTGATCAGGAAGTTCTTGCCCATATATCGGACGGTACTGGGTGTCGCTGCGATCATGACAGGAGAACGAAGATCTTGGGCAGTTTCAAGGACTGCCTTGAGCGTTTCCAGATTATGAACATTGAAAGCAGGGACTGCATATCCTTTTGACTGAGCATCGGCCAGAATCAACCGCTTTGAATGAATCATACTTTGTCTCCCCCATTCTCATAAGGATAAATCTTGACACCTTTCACGACTCGATTCACGAGCCCAGATGGAGAGGGATTATCCGGGGAGAATCCCAGGTGGATTGATTTATACATTGCAAACAATTGGGCATACATAACAAATGGTAACGTCAGGAAAATATCCTCTCTGATCGTATCCAAACCTACCGAAAGAAAAACATCACAGTGATTCTCGGCGTCATCATCCTTAATGGAGGAGACCGCCACGACTTTCCCCCGACTCCGTTCTCCGTAAAGTTCTTTCAGGATATCCAGGTCATACTTCCTTGTGTGAGGGTCGCTCGACAGGTATACAAACACCATTGTCCCCTGGTCCAATATCGACTTGGGACCATGCCGGAAGCCCAGTGAAGAATCAAAGAAAGATGAAATGGTTCCCCCTGTCAGTTCCAGTAGTTTAAGAGAGGACTCCCTCGCCAGTCCCTGAAATACGCCGGATCCTAAATAAACGACTTTTGAAAAGGAGGTAGCAGCCAATTTTTCTACCTCTTGTGCCGCACTTTTAATAATCTCTTCACCAGACTGACTGATTTTCTCTATAAGATCCTTCATGGCAAGAATACGTTCATTTTCAAATAGAAGCAACGAGGAAAGTAGCATTGTCGTAAAGCTGCTGGTCATGGCAAATCCCTGATCATTCGCTTCCTCCGGCATATAGATGACGAGGTGATTGGATTTCTCCTTTGTTTTCTTCGCCAATAATCCATTTTTATTGCAAGTAAAAGCGACCCCGTAAAAATCATCGACAAGTTGTTCGCCTAATTGAACGGCAGCCAGGCTCTCTGGACTATTTCCCGATCGGGCAAACGAAATCATCATGGTCGGCACATCCCTATCTAAATATAGATGGGGGTTGGAAACCACATCCGTCGTGGCAATACACTCCAGGGCCATGTCTTGGCTTTTCGCAAGCTTTCTCATATGGGGGAGTAAAGTTTCCCCCACAAAAGCGGATGTGCCCGCACCTGTCAATATGACTCGGATGTGAGGATGCTTCTCTTTGATTCTCTTAAAAAATGGATTCAGTTCGTCTTGATCTTTCAGCATGATTTCGATGGTTTGTTTCCAAAGTCTTGGCTGTTGGGTGATTTCTCTTGATGTATGGACTGCACCGGAATGCTGATGTTCCCACTTGTTTGAATGTAAAAGTTCCATACGTTTTCCTCCTGTACTGATAATGTTGTCATTACCAGTTAGAATGAATAGATACCTTTAAGTACCTATTTTAGTTCCACCGTATACGTAAACTTATCCCCTCTTGCGATAGAGATGGTATATTCAATGACGTCATTTTCTTCAAAGGTTATACGCTCAAGCCTCAGGCAGGGGGAATACTCCTCAATCGTCAGCATGTCTGCCTCGACTGCCTGGGCACTGACGGCATTAAAGCTTTCCAGTGCTCGTGTGATATTCACATCATACTTCGACCGGAAAACTTCATACATTGGGGTGATCTCCAACTCTTCCTTGGTGAGGTGTTGAAAACGCCCCACTGGTACGAAGGATGTTTCATAAATCATTGGATCTCTGTCGGCGAGTCTTAATCGGGTGATCTTGTAGACCTCATCTTCCGCTGTCAGATTCATCTTTTTTCCTATGGTACTTTCACAAGGTACTTTTTCAAAGGAAACGACCTTCGTCGATGGCTGCTTTCCGATTTTTTTCATTTCTTCTGTAAAGCTGTAGAATTCCACAAGACTCTGCTTATACGTTTTCGGGGACACATAGGATCCCTTACCGTGAACCTTGTAGATGTATCCTCCCTTTTCGAGCTCCTGCATTGTCTGCCTAACGGTGGTCCGACTTACTTTATATGATTCACATAGCTCCCGTTCAGAGGGTAACTGCTCCTGCTCAGCAAGCTCCCCGCTTTCAATTTTACCCAATAGCTCATCCATAAGTTGGTAATACAAGGGTAGGCGATTATCTTTTTCTATCATGTTAAACTCCTTTTAGTGGTATCTTTGTCATAACCATTTGTATAACCATTATACATAAAATTGCGACAATTATCACTCGATGGCATGATAGATATTTCCATTAGGCATTTTCTTTTGCTTTCTCCAATTCATCCTGAAACTTTTTTAATTCGATGGTCGCACCTTTCAGTCTTGATTCTTCCGCTGCGAAAGCGATCAAGTGACTTTGGGAAGACGTTCTGGCTGAGGTCAGTGTCCCTTTATCCTTCGTGCGAACCCGGTTGATGAAATCCTGCATGATGCTCGTATCGGCACCCATATGTCCGCCATCTACCGTTGGAGGATGAATCACTTCCTTCTTCCCGGCAAAATGCTTGATGATTATTTCATTGTCAGCGTCATGGCCGCTGATTTCCCCATTTGTACCCATGATTTTGAAATTGCGGTACGTTTCCTTCGTAAAGGCCGTCATCGTGAACGAAACCGTGACATCCCCATCAAACAGTAAATTAACAACTTGATGGTCCACCACATTATTATCACAGCGGTACACACAACGTCCATAGGGGCCTTCCTGGATCGCCTTCAAACGGCTTTCGATGCTCGGATTCGGGGACACCACATTCGCAGGCCACACATCCCGGTCATGAAGATACCATTTCGCTGCGGAATACGGACATTCTTTCTCCACTTTACACCCATCGAGACATCGATGGGTGGATCCCTCGGGAGCATTCTCTTCTTTAAAATAGGAAAGACTCCCATAGGAAGAAACACTTCTGCAGTCCGTGCCTATCAGCCAGGCAAGCATATCCATGTCATGGCAGCTCTTCTGTAGAATCATCGGACTCGATTCCTTGGAATTGCGCCAGTTCCCACGGACGAAGCTGTGGGCTTGATGGAAATAGCCGACATTTTCATTCCATTGAATGGAAACGATATCCCCTATTACCTTCCGATCAATCACGTCTTTAAGAGACTGATAGAATGGGGCATATCTCATCACGTGGCATACGCTCAGCAGTGTATCATGCTTTTCAGCTGCTTCAGCAATCTCCAATGTTTCAAGGGGACTTGGTGACATCGGTTTCTCCAATAAAATACTATAACCCTTTTCAATGGCTCGCATGGCAGGTTTATAGTGGTCCCGGTCCGGACTGCAGATCAACAGTGCTTCACAAAGCCTATCTTGATCCAACAGATCGGGCCAGTCTTCGAATCTCATATTCTCAGGGATGCCATGTGCTTCCGCAAATTTCTCCCGCTTCTCTTGATCTGGTTCCGCCACAGCGATAAACTCGATTTCATGAGGATACTGGAGTGCATAGGATCCGTATGCGTAGAAACCTCTGCTCCCGGCCCCGATTAATGCTGCTTTCATTGTCATTCCTCCCTTAGTTGCCTATCAACTTATTTTCCACCCGTAATCGCAATTCCTTCTATAAATTGCTTCTGTAATATGATAAACAAAATCAACATCGGTAAAACAGCCAAGAATGAGCCTGCCATCAAGATTGGATAGTTGGTGCCATACTGCCCCTGTAAAGAGGATAATCCTACGGCCAATGTCATGGCATCCGGTGAACTATTCACGATCATCGGCCACATCAGTTCATTCCACGACCATAGAATCGTGAAGATACCAAGGGCGATCAAACCCGGCTTGGCGAGTGGCAGCATGATGCGCCAATAGATTTGAAAATGATTGCACCCGTCAAGTCTGGCCGCCTCCTCCAACTCCTTCGGTAATCCCATGAAGAATTGTCTTAAGAGAAATGTTCCAAAGGCACTAAATAACCCAGGCACCACAACGGCTTGAAGCGTATTGAGCCAACCAAGCTTCACCATGATCATATATTGGGGAAGCAGGAACACCTGACCCGGCACCATCAATACGGATAACGCCAGGACAAACAGGAGATTCCTTCCTGGAAACACAATCCGTGCAAAGGCATAGGCAGCAAGGGAGCATAGAAATAACTGCCCCGCCGTCCGAAGCACCGTAATGATAAAGGTATTTAACATAAACTTAAAGAATGGAAGCAGCGTGAAAACCTCTTCATAATTTTTCCACTGAAAGTCTTCCGGTATCATCACAGGGGGAACCTGAATGGACTCTGCATAGGTTTTCAATGACGTGAGAATCATCCACACAAAGGGAAACAACATCACAATCGAGCCCATGATAAGGATGAAATGGATGAGAAAAGACTTACTCCTAATAAACTGTATCGACTTCTGCATATGCCATCCCCTCCTCAATCATAATGAACCCACTTCTTCTGCAGTGCCATCTGGATAACGGTAATGATGAGAATCATCGCTAATAGCAGGACCGCAATCGCAGCTGCATATCCTTTGTCGTTCAATACAAAGGCATGCTGATAAAAGAGATAGACGATGGACTGCGTGTTCTCCAATGCCGTACTGCTTTTACTAATCATCATAAAGATCAGGTCGAAGAATTGAAAGGCTCCGATCAACGACATGATCGACACGAAGAAAATGACCGGAGACAGTAATGGCAAAGTGATTTTGAAAAACATCGTCACGGGCCCTGCCCCATCGATTTCAGCCGCTTCGTAATAGGTTTTCGGGATCCCCTGCAGTCCCGATAAGAAAATGACCATGTTGTAGCCGATCCCGCTCCAAATCGCCACCGCGATAATCGAATACAGGGCGATATCCGGATTCGTCAACCACTGAGGTCCATCTATTCCTATAAAGGATAACAAGTAATTCAACAATCCAAAATCGGAATTATAAAGCCACTTCCACACCATAGCGATCGCTGCAGGCATAGTAATGACAGGCAGAAAGTACAAAGTCCGATAAACCGTTGTCCCCTTAATCTTTTGATTGAGCAAAACAGCGACAAGAATCGAAAGAAATATCCCCAATGGTACGGTACAAAGGATATAGATCCCTGTATTCTTGAATGATTGCAGAAGATTCACATCCGAAAACATCCGTGAGTAATTCTTTAACCCGATCCATTTGTATGTGCCAAATGCCCCCCACTCGGTAAAACTGAAGTAAAACGTTTGAAGCATCGGCCATAAATAGAAGACAAAGAGTCCGAGCATCGTTGGAGCGATCATGATATAAGCCCAAAGATAATCTGAGCGTTTCTTGGTACTGGCATACGAAAGCACGTGAAGCTTTCGCTTCGTTTCAACCTGGAGAGGAAGCGGTTCCATTTTATTCTCCTCCTTTGTTAGAAAATGAAGAGAAGATCCCTCTTCCCTTCATCGCATCCCTACTCTTCCAGTTCTTTATTTGCTTTCTCAGTCAGCTCTTTTACCACTTTCTCTACACTCTCTTCACCCGCCCAGGCCTTCTTGAGGATATCTGTTTCATACTGCCAGATTGCCCCTGTGTTCTTCACACTTGGAAGTGGATTCGAATACTCAGCTCCATCGATATACGCTTGAAGATTCAACTCCGGAACAGAATTCAACCAGGCATCCTGAGTACCATTAAAGGCAGGTATGACCGTACCTGTTTCTGCAAACACTTCGGCTGCCTCTTTGGAACCCAGGAACTTCACAAACTCCCACGAAGCTTCTTTATGCTTGGTATTGGCTGCGATGACATTGGACAATCCATGAATCGAAACAGCCCTTTGCTTTCCTTTAGGCAGAACCGCTACGTCCAAATCAGGATTCTTCTTATATTCCGGTACCATCCAAGGACCATCGAACATCATGGCAATCTTCCCGGATGAAAACAGATCCGAAGCTGCCGTTTCATTCATCTGGGCTTGAGTCGGAGATAATCCCTCTTCTATGAAACTAATATTGTATTTTAATGCCTCGATCGCCTCTGGCTGATCAAATCCAACCGACTTTCCACTCTCTGAAATCACGTGGCCTCCGTTTTGCCAAATCAGATCATAATAACCACCTTGATTCCCCATCACAGCAGCGAAGCCCCATACCCCTTTATCCTTGTTCGTCAGTTTCTTTGCCGCTTCCTTTAACATATCCCAATCCCATGTATCATCAGGATAAGAGACACCGGCCTCGTCGAAAATTTTCTTGTTATACCATAACCCTGTCGTATCATAATCCTTAGGAATTCCATATACCTCATCATTTACGGTATACAGATCAATGAGCGACTCGGGATAATTATCCAGACTGTAATCATCTTTTTCTGCAAGATCGCTCAGTGGCAGAAGTACCTTCCCTTCCGCATATTGAACAATATGAGGACCGTTCATCCATAACACGTCCGGCAATGCGCCCCCGGTTGCGGCAGTCTCAAGCTTCTGAAAATACTGCCCGTAGGGAATCAGCTCCGTCTTCACTTTAATGTCCGGATGCTCTTCATTAAATTGCTTAATGATTTCTTCAATCGCTGGTACTTGCTTCTTATCCCAGAACCCATAACTGATCTCGACCTTTCCGTCCTTCGATTCCCCTGAAGAACTGTCACTGCATCCTGCCAGTAATCCAAACACTCCAAGCACTAACGATAGTAAAACCATAAGACCCTTTCTCACCATGTTTCCCCCTCTTTCTTCGAGTGATATTCACAAACAAGTACTACCCTACATGTTGTCATGATGTTATTACCAGTTAAAGTATAAGGGTTGTATTACCTGGCATAAAACTCAGGATGCTCAGATTCGTAATGATGTCATTACCAGTTAAACAAAGTATAACACCTCCATTCCGGAAGATGAACACTTTAATTTAAATTTTCTAAAAATTATATCGACAGAATTCTACATTGGGACGGGGGGACAAGTTCCTTGTCCCAAATGCCCCTATATTTAGGAACCTGCCCGAATATAAAGGAAATGAGAAAGATTGTCGAGATCACACAAGGGGAACTTGCTGAGTAGATCTGCACCCAGCCACTCATCAGCCGGATCGAAAAAGGAGACATCTATACCAGTGCCACGGCTTTGTATCAGATCGCTGTCAAACTTGGCGTCGACGTTAACTTTCTTTGAAATCGGAACCACCCCGCGGCTGGATTATGTTGAGGAAGTAGAGAAACAGTTAAGATATCTGAGGGTCAACCGACACTACGAGGAAATGATGGATTTGGTCAAGACAGAGGAAAAGAATCCACTTTTCTATAGAGATAACGAAAACCTCCAGCTTCTTTACTGGCATAAAGGGATCTATCAATATGAAGTAGAAAAAGATCCAGAGACCTCCTTTGAACTATTAGATCACGCTTTTCAGATGAGCGCCAATGGCAAAAAAGCGATGTCCGAAAGAGAAATGCAGATCCTTTCCAGCGTCGGCACCATCCACTTTTCACTGTGCCTCTACGAAGAAGCACTCTATTATTTCAAGCAAGTTGAAACGTGTATACAAACAACTGATCTATTACAGGATAAATCCATTAAAAGCCGAATATTTTATAACATGGCCAGAGTACTGACCGGCATAGGACAACTCGAGGATTCGACGGCCTATTGTCTCGACGCCATCAAATGGTGTTTCGAAGAAGAGCTTCTATGGGGATTAGACCAATTGCATTATCAGGTAGGCTACAACTATGAGCTGTTGGGTGACTATGAAAAAGCCCTACCGTAATAAACAGGCATTGCATATGTTTGAAATACGGAAGGATAAGGTGTATATAAAGTTCCTTACACCTAAAATTGAGGAGACTTCAGATCGATTGCAGATGGGATGAAATAACCAAAGGCAGAGATATAAAAGAAGCACAGGATATCCCTATGCTTCCTTTATCACTTATTTGATTTGTATCAAATTAGCATCCAATTCCTTCACAACGTTATCGGTAACCGCACCCGGTCCACCCCATACCATGTAATAAGAATAACCCATCAAGAGGGATTTGGTCGGACTTGGTATAGAGTTATCGCTGACCAACAAAATAGGCGAGTTATTTTTTGCTGCCAATACAGATCCTGCAAGGGCATCAGGGAAGTTCTTTCCTGTCGCAACATATCCCGTGTTTTTCCCCAGTGCCAGGTTTTCAACAATCAACTTAGCTGTTTCATAGCGATTTATTCCACCGTAGCGAACCGGGCTTGGGAGTTGATTCTCTATTGACTCACTGACTGCACCTGCCGCACCTACAATAATGGTATTTGCCTTCCCTGCAAGTGCTTTTTTTGTCGCATCCGGTAACGAAGCTTTTTCAGTCAATAGAATCGGGATGCTATTCTTTGAAGCGTATGGTGCTACAGCCAGGGCATCAGGAAAGTTTTTACCGTTTGCGACCACAGCTTTTGTGGATGGAATTTCTTTCGCAACATACGCAGCTGTCTCGTAACGGTTATCCCCACCGATTCGTTTCACAGAAATATCAAGGTACTCCAATTCATCCACAACCTGATTGGAAACGGCTCCCTCACCACCGAGGATGATCACGTTCTTCGCTTTGAGTCGTTGAACCTCTCTCCAGGAAGCAATCGGAAGTTTTTCCTTATCCGTCAACAGAATCGGGGCATTGTGATAATAAGCCAGTGGTCCACCTGCAAGGGCATCTGGGAAGTCATTCCCTGAGACCAACACAACCGTGTCAGAGGTTTTGAAGCCCTGCTTTGAAATCTCTACTGCTGTGTCGTAGCGCTTCGCTCCCTGTATCCTGTCTGTTAACTCCTGTACTTTAAACGCATATGGCATGTTCGGGGTACCCCAATTGTTTTCCAATCTCACATAGTACGTTCCAGCAGGAAGCTCCAACCGTTCTACATCAGGACCATACTCGGCAAAATGGACGTCTGTGTCCAGATTGACATATTCCTTCCCATTTTCATCCACAAGGAGGGCATTCCATGATCCTTCATTATCTCTTTCTATACTGAAAGCAATCCTCTCGGTACGATCTAAGGTAAATGTAAAATAATCTTTGTCATCATATGTTTGTATGTGACCTTTGTAGGTTTTGTTCAATTGCATGGAAGATGCTGCTTCCATTTTGTCATTGAATTCTTTTTCATAATAATCGTTTTGGGTTTGTTGGACCATGAACGTATATGGGACCCCTGGGGATTTGTGATAGTCAGTGCTCACCTTGATAAAATATTCTCCCGCAGGCAAGCCGATATTCACCTCTTCAGCACCCGTGACCCCTGAATGATATCTAGTACTAAAATGCGTATAAGGGTCACCATTTTCATCGGTGATTTCCACATCCCATGTAGCGCCTTCCACTCGATTAAATTGAATAACCGTATTTCCGGTCTTATCGAGTGTAAAACGGTAAAAGTCTACATCTTCAGTCGATTCCATGGTTCCTTCATACTCATGGTCAAGATTGATTGGTTCCGCATTCTCCAAAGTATCTCCCTGTACAGTAGAAGCTTTCACCGTTCCCCCTGTACATACAGATACTAACAACATCGTAATCATACCTAGAATGCTTAGAATTTTCCTCACATTTTGCCTCCTTAGAATTTGGGTTATTTTTACAACAAGTCTATTATACTATGTATTTGGGTTAATATTACTTTTTATCTATAAACATAACTTTTGACCCACTCTATTGGGTGCCAGGGGGCAGGACCCCACGAAAAATCTATTTTTAATAAGAAGCTTATGGATGGAATCTTTGCTATTTTTATTGTTAGGATCATGGTGAACCCTTTCCTTTAGCTTACTATTTGCCACTCCTTCATGATATAAGTGGTCTCGACCCAGCCCTTCTCGACCCAAAATAAAGACGAGGGGATGAATCCCCTCGTCTCTATCCATTTTTAGGACAGGGTGCCTGTCCCCATGTCCCATTAATTATTATCCGGGTCTGTGTCGTCGTGGTAGGTTGAACTTCCTGTCTTGGCGTCAAATGTCCAGTCAACTTTTAGTGTGTCACCTTGGAATTGGTTTTGATCTTCGCCATTATCTACAAACTCGAATAGTACAAAGATTTTTTCTTCTTCTCCTGCAGGAATTCCATCTGGTACTGGCAGGGCACCAGTCTCGTTGTTACTTCCAAGAAACGAACCGATTGCCGTTACATCCGGTGTTTCTCCTACTAATTCAGCTAATGTTGTTTCAACCGCAATGTTGGTCGCACTGCTTGTATTGTACATGATCGTTACTTTAATATGTTCTGCCATGTCCCCTGTATTATCACTTTTTACATCTTCCACTTGATACTTTGTGTCTAATAAAACTTGGTAAATATCAAGTGTTCCATTGTTTTTCAGAGTGAATTCCCTGTAAATTTCGTCACCCGGCTTGATGTTATCGATGTTAACAACGGTGCTTGGATTCATCGCTAAATCCAGTGTACCTGCAGCAAAGGTGTTCTGTGTTGCCTCTGCATCACTAAAGTATGAAAATGTTCCTCCCCCAATCAATGATAAACCTAACGCTGCACTCATGATTCCTTTACTTACATTCTTTGTAAAACTCATCAATAAATCCTCCTCTATGAATAGAAAAATATAGTAAACTCTTATGTATTTTTGTTGATACATAGGAGATGAAACCAAGACATCATGCTTTGCTTCCTTCAAGCTCGTTCTTCGCAACGATAATGGAACGGAATGCAGAAATCAGCAATAAGATCCCTGGAACAATTAACAATAGAGCTGAGCCGGCTTTTGAATTGGCATAATTAAGTGCATATCCTATATATGGAATCGTAAAGTTTGTGTACTTTCCGATGATATTTTGTGCGGGAACCGTCCATAGATCAGGCCCGTTGTTGTTATCCCCTTGGGTTTTATACACTGCTTGTCCATTCTCTTGTATGACATCGGTGATTCTGTGTGTAATGAGCTTATCTTCCATGCGAAAGGTAATGATATCGCCTGTTTTATAAGAAGTACGCTGATCCCCCAGCTTGATGGAAATAATGGACCCTGTTTTGAATGTCGGTTCCATGGATCCTGATAATACTGCTTTTACCTGGTATCCCATAAAGGTCGGTTCCCCTCCTGATAGTCTAGAAGAAAGAACAATAAATGCTGCCAAACATATCATCACAAGGAGGATTGTTCCTATTACACTACTGACTATACTCCACAGTTTCTTCTTCATGTGCTGTCACCTGCTTATCATTCGTTATTTCCGTAGATGTTTCTTCATTAATTTCCGTTTTTTCACCATCAGTTATCTCCGTTGGTGCTTCATCAGTTATCTCCGTTGATGCTTCATCCTGAGATTCAGAGCTCTCTGGATCTGGATTCGTCTGAGGTTGTTCTATAGAAGGGGTTTCTGGGTCTGGATTAGTCTGGGTTGATTCTATAGAAGGTTTCTCTTGATCTTCCAGGTTCTGTATCTGCAATAGGATAGAAGTACGAATGGCCTCTATATGTGAAAAATCGACTGTTGCTTGTACCACTTCCAGCATTCCAGCAACATGCTGAAAACCCTCACGTACATAATCATATGTATGGGCGTTCGTTACTCCCTGGTTTTGAATGTCCATATGATACGCGGACACTTCATCATACAGATTTTGCAGAGTGCCAAGTTGGCGAGTCAGCTCCTCTTTCATGGCTGTCACCTCATCCAGTTGCCTATGTAATTCTTCCATTGATGCCTCGGGTGAAGGAGCAACGACGGTATGAAAAGTGTGCTCCATGCTTTTTGACACCTTCTGTGCTCGTTCCTCAAGCTCGTGAATGGTTGCCGGAAAAACAAACGCCGCACTCATGGTGATCGGATCTGTTGAAACCCGGCTTGAAAATGCCGCTTCTGTTTCTCCTACCAGCTGAGTCCCGGCATAAAAGGCCATACAACATAAAGAAGACAGTAGAATGGTTTTATGGATTCGGCCCCTCAAATGATCACTCCCCTTTGCTGAACCACTCATTTGACTCTAAGTATACAGAATGTTTAAACAAATGAAATTGGGTTATTCTCATTGAAAAACAGGAAGAGATTTTGTCGAATTCAGCCGTGAATCGAAAAAACCGCATGAAATCAGACAAGAAATAACCCAATTGATTTCACTGTTCATTTTCTCAATAATTTAAATTGTTAGATATCTTATCTCGATGAGAGGGTGAAAGTGCTTGAAAAAGAAAAAGCAGAAGAAAATGAGTAAAAAAGCAGCCATTCCTGCAGTACTGGCATTATCAGTAACATTAGGAGGACTAGTACCATCTGTACCTGGATTTGCAGGATCATCAAGCGTCGTTTCAGTACAAGCTGAGGGACTGAGTAAACAAGAGGTTGTGAAGGCGTTCCTTCAATCAAAAGTACTCGAGAAAACAAAATCCCTGACTGCAGGAGAGCAATTCAAAATTATCAGCGAGGAAGCGGATAGCGAAACAGGTACATACCATGTGCGTACTGTCGAGCAGTATAATGGCATTCCGATTTACGGTTCCGGCCAAACCGTTGCGTTAGATAAAAATAACAATGTATACGCATCGTTTGGTAACGTTACACAAAAGCTTGCCCGTACCATCATCCCAACGGAAGCAGAACTTGATAAGGAAGAAGCAGAGAACATCGCTAAAGCAGCTGTAGCATCCGAAATAGGACTAAATGAACTAAAAACGTACGATGGCATCGACACAGAGTTAACGATTTATCCGTATGAAGGGAAATACTACTTAACCTATTTAGTGAAAGTATCTACTTCCACCCCGACTCCAGGCTATTTCCATTACTTCGTGGATGCAACAAACGGAGAGGTAGTAAACAACTTCAACGCTATGCATGAAGTGGACCCAACAAGTCTTTCTGTAGCGGTAGGAAGAGGATTAAACGTATTTGGAAAAATGCAGTCATTCCCTGTAGGAAAGGATATGGCAACTGGAACCAGCTATTTATATGGCGGTTCTATCGCGGGGGGATCATTTGGTCAGCCTAATATTGTCCCTATTGCGACGTTTGATGCCCGCCGTATGCCTGAAACACCATTCATCCTGCTTTCAGCACTTCTGGGATTCACTGGATTTGAAATCAATACAAAAAGTTCTACTAATTTCTTCTATGACCCGGCAGCTGTTTCAGCCCATACAAATGCTGATAAAATAAACAAATACTTTCAAGGTGCCCACAAGCGTAACGGTATAGACAATAAGGGTATGCCATACATCAGTACGGTTCATATCGGTTCTAAGTGGAATAACGCTGCCTGGAACGGAAAGCAAATGCTGTACGGAGATGGTGATGGGATCCGTCTAGGTTCATTAGCCGGTGGATTGGACGTGGCAGGTCACGAAATTACACACGGTGTCATTCAAAATACAGCAAACTTGACGTATGAAAATGAATCAGGTGCCATCAATGAATCGTTAGCGGATATCTTTGGAGAAATATCTGAAATGTACTCTTCCGGTTCTTATACAAATCCTTCAGAGTGGGAAATGGGTGAGGATATTTATACCCCAAATACAGCAGGAGATGGTGGTCTTCGTTCAATGAAAGATCCGCGTTCCAAAACACTCCCTGCAGCATACGAAATGAGGGATAACCGCTATCCGGATCACTATGAAGACCGCTATGTAGGAGAACTAGATAAAGGCGGCGTGCATATTAACAGCAGTATCAACAATAAAGCTGCCTACCTGATTTCCGAAGGTGGTACACACAACGGCGTAACCGTCACTGGACTTGGTGCCAGTCAAACAGGCGCTATCTACTACAGCGCATTAACAAAGTATCTGACACCTTCTTCTGGATTTAAAGAAATGCGCGAAGCTGCCATCCAGGCTACTCGCGATAAGTTTCCGGATAAGAATGGACAACCGTCAGCGCAGACACAAACAGTCATCGATGCTTATGATGCTGTTGGGGTGCCGGCAGAATAATTAGACTGAAGGCTGATGGTGGGACATAGGGACAGGTTCCTTGTCCCAGAAACCATATAGAAACGAGGGGGTTAGACCCCCTCGTTTTTTTCATTTTAGATTCTTTACTATAGATAGAAGTCTTTTTCCTTAGATGGTCGTTTTAGAGCACAGGCTCCTTATAGACTCTTCCATTATTCTAGACAGATAACATCTAAGTTTCAGAGGAATCACGTTTACCTGACCACCTAAAGAAAATTCGACAAGTAGGATTAATTATTTATAAAGAGGATTAATAAATCGAAAACAGGATCAATAAATTCAAGAAAGGATCAATTATCCGAATACAGGATTGAATATAGTCCAATCAGGATCAATTATTCAGCAAAGAGGCCCTCCATCATCATTTCCGGCCCAAATATGTATCTATAGAACTCTCAATATCTCATCTCAATTAAAAATTCCGCAACTTACCGTCAGTATTCGGACCAAATAGACAGATTAGAATCTGATGAGCATCAATTCAATCTCAAAACCCAGCCCGACGCAGTAACTGTTACAACTAAAAAATGGAACGAGGTGCCTGTCCCCCCGTCCCACCATTAAAAAAAGAGGTAAGGTTCAATTACCCCTACATTTTACATTCCTGCAGAAGACCCTGCGGCCACAAGGATCCAAAACCCAAATTTATAAATGAAAGTTACAATTCCAAGAATAAGACCCGCATAACTCATCCCCTTCGACTGCCCACGTTTCAAGCCCACGGCACCAAAGACGATCGCAAGGATCCAGGCAGGAAGCATGAACCATCCGAGAAACGGCACGAGACCAAGTACGAACCCGACTATCCCAAGAACAAGGGCCGACACCGCCATCCCATTTCCTCTTGTATGCACTTCATTTAATTCTTTTTGCATCTCCATCTCCATCACCTCATTTCAAAGTATGGGGAAGCGTGGAGGTTTATACCATCATTTCACAAAAGTATTGCTAATGGGATAAATGCAAACACAAAGACTGGAGGGTCTTGATACAAATAACGTATCCACATCCCTCATGGTGATCACTACTTCTAGATGAACGTGGTCATGCCTAATTTAGTTCCCACTTTATTAAGAAGAGTAATGACAACACTTGCTGAAACGGAAAAGACGCTTTCTGACGCTAGGAAAGCCGTGAACGGAGTGACAGAGGAAGCAGAAGAACTGATTCATACAGCCAACCAGATCTCGGATGACGTAAAAGGAAAAATGAAAGCCGTCGACCCTTTACTAGAGTCCGTTCACGATGTGGGTGATATGTTACAAAATGTGACCAGTTCGGTGAAAAGGAACGCTTTGCAAAAGAGGAATCCGAAAACCATTCATGCGCAGGAGAGGAATTCGGTGCAGATTAAATTGAAGTGAGCACGAAAGAAGAGGCCGGGACAACCGGCCTCTTTCCTTTCTTGTGGAAATTTTAATCGCCTTCAAAACGGTTTAAGAAGATTATTCTTCATTGTGAATATAGAAGCGCGTGAGAACCCGCCCAACCCTTCCTTGGAACAGGGTTCGAAGTGGACCCAAACCAACAGAATACAACGTCTACACGAGACGAAATGTATAATACATCCTTTAAGCAGTTTAATAGAAATACAAAAAAAATGGGACGAGGTGCCTGTCCCCCCGTCCCATTACTTACCTATTGTTGCTTCTCATAGTGATAATTCAACCATTTATGCACTTTGTTCATCTTCTCTACTACTCGTTCTTTGACTACTTCATTCAACGTTTCCATTGAATTCACCAATTCTATCGACTTCTCAAACTCTTCTTCTACTTTTTCCATCTCCAATGATTGATCAGGGCGCTCTATAATCTTTTCCCATTTACGAAGGTTGTTTTCTAGTTCCTTTCCTTCTTCTTTGTTTACGGCTCCCTTTGGAATATAGATGGAGGCTGTCTGTTCCTTCAGTTGCTTGACCGTAGCAAGGACGGCTTCTTTCGGTGTCTCTCCAGGATTGACGGCCTGGTGTCTCCATGGTCCTTTACCCAAAGCGTCCACGGAAGGAGCGCTTGCCTGCCCGAAAGCAAACATATTCACTCCTGAAGTTCCGTATGCTGCTGCCAATACATCATTGACGGCTGCTTTTTCTCCCAGATGATGATAGAACGAATAGATTCCTGTGTAGTACATCATCGATGGCGGCGTCAGTTTCTTACTCGCGATCACCGTGGACTGGATACTATTGAAATCATGCCCATATGCCTGCGGGATGACGCCGTCGATATCGTCCACCCAGTCACTGATCAATACAGCTTCAGGACCCGGCTCCGGAGTCGCGGTCATCATGAAGGATGGGTCGATTCCTTTACTCTGATCATGAAGCTTCTCCACGAACACATTCTCCTGTTCGCGCAACCAAAGCTCCCACTCTTCCCATAGCTCATCGGATTCTTGCAGATTCATAGGATCTACCCCGAACTCTTCTTCGAAACGCTCACGATTCGATGCACTGAACCCATAGCTCTTATCAAAAGAATGGTGTGGATAGCGCATATAGTCAATGTTGACACCGGTGATTTCGTAGTCCTCCTGCTGTTCTTTATAGATTTCCAGCATAAAGTCCTGAACCTCAGGATTGGCTATGTCCAACCAATAATAATTGCTGCTTGAGTCACTACCTGGTGTTCCCGGCTCATCATTTCGCTGAACGGCACTCCACTCAGGATACTTCTTGAACTGTGATGGAAGTCCAAGGCTGCTGTGGCCGATCATGAAGCCATCCGTCCATGATTGAACCGTGATCCCGCGCTCTTTTCCTTCTTCGATGAAGGCTTTCAGAATGTCCGATCCGTACTTTCCGTAATCCTGATCGGCGAAGTTAGGGTGCTGCTTCGGTAATCCGTACGCTTCCATGGTGTCACTTGGGAAGATGGTATATCCCCAGAAGGTGGTTTCAAGGTATAGGGAATTGAATCCCGCTTCCTCCATGCGGTCCAATGTCGTGATGACATCGTCAAGGTCCTTCTCTTCAGGGCGATACCAGATCGCTCTCTGTTCGCCCACTTCAGATGGCAGGGAATAATAATACGCGTCGTATGCAGCCTGAGTGGCTTGCTCTGTATATGCCAGCGCCTTTTGCGGATCTTCGTTTTGGATGTCATCCGCTTTTTTCAGGAGCTCTTGTGCCAGCTTGATAGAAGCGTTCGCCTTTTCAAAGTCTGCATCGATGAAGTTTTCTTCTGCACGAGCGATGCTTTGCTTCGCTTCCTGTAAATTTTGTTCGCTCTTGAATATATAGGTGGACGCATCACGGATCAATTTGATATTCCCTTCAGCATCATACTCAACCTTCATGCCGATTTCCGCTTTCTTCAAGTATTCCGCTTCCGTCCCGTGACCACTCACGACAAACCCGTCAGCCGGAATGGCACTGTCTCCTCCACCGACTTTCGTGACAACTCCCCCGGTTACCGTGATTTCATACCCATAAGGATTAGTGCCGGTGCTTGCCCCGAATGCCGGTGTATATACAAGAAGTTGATTCGCTCCGCGGTTACCCGGGAACGGCGCTCCATCCGGATTGGATTCATCTGTTGGATCCACGTCATCGAGGACAGCGGAATACGTTCTTTCCACCGGCTCATTGATCCAAACCGTTTCCCCTTCATCCAGGCTCTTTAAGAACGTCATGATCTCATCTGTCGTTTGGGGACCAGTGGAAAGGACGATACCATCCTCAGGAATCGCACTATCTCCTTTGCCTGACTCGACCACTTGATAACTTGAGCCTTCTTCCTGCTCCAGAATCACCTCATACGATGATCCATTGGTTTCCGTAAAATAACTGAACGTAGGATCAAATAATACCAGCTTGTTCGTGTTGTTGCGATTGTTTTCAGCATCGACGGTGATGCTGATGCCATCTTCATCCACTACCTTCGTCTCTTCGCTTTCATCTGCTTCCACTTTTAGTGCCGGGGCTTGAAATGCAGGGACGACCAATGCCATTGCCATAGCTGGCACCACCATTTTCTTTCCTACCAACCACTTCTTCATACAATACCTCCATATAGTCGTTTTTGTATGTATGCGCTATCATGATGTGGCAATTCAATACTATCATAATTTTCAGAATAAAAGGAATAATTCTTCACAAAATTTAGATAAGTTGGATTAATTCACCCAAAATAGATAAATGGTCACGAATGAATCTAGAACTTAATCATTACCATTGATGCTGAATCGGACTCCCCATTAGATACACCCAATCCATTCTAATGGGGCCTTCCAATCAAATCGGCCCTACCTCAGGCCAGCGCAATTCAATCCCTTCCTGCATAAGCATCTCTTGAAATTGTTGCAACAACCCTTCATCCTCCCTTACTTTGCGGGGAAGAACTCCCTTTTCAATGGCGAAGGCGGCAAGATAGCCCGCTGATTCCCCGATATTCCATTCCACCGGATGAACGCGGAAGCAGCCATTCGTAATATGAGTGGAGCCAATATTCTTACATGCAGGTAATACATTGTTCACCCTTACAGGCAGCAGCGCACCTAATGGAATTTCAAACGGATAGCTTTCGGCATAGAAGAAGGTATTGGTTTCCGTCGTAGGGTGAAGATCGATCCGGTAGCACCCGATCCCTACGGAGTCTTCAAAGTGCTGGATGCCTTGATCCCCTCTGACGTTGGCGTTGATATGATCTTCCACAACAGTGGTGACGGCCTTGATCCTCCTGGATTCCCGGATATAGGGATACTTGGCCAGGCCATCCTCTGTCCCTAAAATATCCCCCCGCAGACGCAGTCCCGGATACCCTTTTCCACCATGGGGTCTCGGTGCTTCGGTTTGCAGCCAGTAAAGCAGGGATAGACTCAATTGTTTGGATTCATGGATATGTTTTTCATATTCTTCTTCACTGACGTCGATGATCGATCCTGACCAGTAATCATTTTGGGGCCAGTTGATCAGCGAAATATCCCCTTCATACATCCCCTCTTGAAAGAAGGACGGGTCTATGATGCGGCGGTAATCCCACAGTCCCCAGAGGTTTTCATGATGGAACATGGCGAATTCCTTCGAACCTCCCGTATGGGCGTCGGGTGCAAACCAGCTTAGCTGCTTGTGCTGGAGGAATGGTGCCTGGTAGTCTTTCCAGAACTCATACTGCTCCGGTTTGTCGATGACGAAATTCCCACCCTCTACATAATCCACCGCGAACACATAGGTGAATGACTGCATATCCTGCGGTCTTGCTTCTTCGGGTGCATGGAGCTCCCCGGTATCCCGCTTGGATTCGGCACCTGTGACATACTCCACTCCAGCTAAGGGGAGGAGATCGCCTACTTCCGTGGCATCGAGATAATAGTGTGCCTGAAGCTCTATTTCCTTTCTGCTTCCAGTATGCTGAACGGTCACAGATTGAACATCATCCCCTTCAACGGCGGCCTTCACTACCCGATAATGTGTGTAGATCTGTAACTTCCCACTGCTCACATAAGGAACCAGCATCTCCTGAAGAACACTAAGAGCCACTTTCGGCTCATGACAGAGCCTGCTGACCCAGCCATTCCCGGGATTCAGCCTTTCATTTTGACGGGCTTCTTGTTTTAACGGGTAGTGTGTCCGGTAATACTCCCTTACACGATTGCGGAATTGACGGTACGTTTTGGTACAGCCGAATTGTTCAATCCATTGATGTTCGTCGGGCGGGACAGCCTGGCTGGTCAACTGGCCGCCGATCCAATCAGTTTCCTCTGTCAGGATGACTCGATGACCGCGTTTTGACGCAGCCAAGGCCGCCGTGCAGCCACCGATTCCCCCACCAATGATGACAATATCTGTTTTTATATTCTCTGACATCATTTCACCTCTTTAGAAAAGGGAGCGATTCCCCTTGTTACAAGCATTAAACAAACGTTTGATTAAATGATGAACCCTGCACCGATCACGCCTGCATTCGATCCAAGCTGTGACGGAACGATGGTGACGCTTTCTTTCAAGCCGGGATAGACATATCCCTTTACTTTTTCCCTTAGGGGAAGCAGGACCTGTTCTTCTGAATTCATGACTCCACCACCCACGACGAATACTTCAGGATTGATTGCATGAGTCAGGTTGGCGATGGCCATGGCCAGATATTCAATGGCCGCATCAATGATCGTCTGGGCAGCCTGATTTCCTGCTTTGGCTTCCATGAATACTTCCTCAGCCCCACCGTAAATCCCCTTCCCTGCACCCGCTAATCCAATGGCGGTGCCGCTTGCGAGGGTTTCGAGGGCCCCGGCGTTCAAAGAAGGGTGGCTGATCCCGTTTGGAACGACAATCATATTCCCCACCTCTCCCGCGTATCCATCCGCCCCTTGAAAGACCTTTCCATTAATGACGAGCCCCCCGCCGACGCCTGTGCTCACGGTCAAGTAATACACGCTTTCACACCCGGCACCTGCTCCGAGCAATGCTTCGGCCACTGCAGCCACATTCGCATCATTATCCACCTTCACGGGTAATTGAAAATGCTCTTCCACAATCGATGCCAGTGAAATCCTGTCCCATCCCGGTAGATTGGGAGGTGAGAGGATGGTGCCCATTTTTGCGTCCAGGGGTCCCGGGCACCCGATCCCGATCCCCTTCACCTGCTCTTCCCCTTTGACACGTTCCACTAGTGAAATCAATTTCGCAATGATCCTCACCGGTCCCACATGGGCTTCTGTTTTCTCCCTTACATCCCTTAGAATCGTCCCCTTTTCATCGAGGAGGGCCGCACGGATATTGGTCCCGCCCAAATCGACACCGATCCTGAGCGTCATGACTCATCCCTCCACCTCAAGCCGATTTCAAAGGTCCGGTTCCAGGGCAGATAAACGTCTTCAAGGGGAAAGGAAAGACCGTGTTTTGCCAGAAACGCCCCAGACTCTTTCAAGAACGCTTCCTTCACTGTAATCAAAAGCTTTTCATGACCCACTGCTGCCTCATCGATCCCGGCACGCACCCCTTGACGGACAACCGACTGATAGACGTAGTCATCCAGTAATCGCAATGTCATTTCTTCCAGTACTCTCGCTTTTACCTCTTCTTGGGGGAGAGTGGCCTTCTTTTTCTGCAAATGGACCATGGCTGCCTGTGCAACGACTGTTCCCAATGTGTTTCCCGCTGTATTCCAGCCTCCGAATCCCGCTAATCGGGAAACCTCTATCTCTGCAAGAAGTCTGGGAAGCATCCTTGAGTCCACCCCATTGGCATAGGCGGTATCGGCTACCGCTACCAGCTTATCCTGACGGAGATAATGAGCGATGCGCTTGATCCACTCACCGATGTTGCGATGCGGTGTGTCGACTTCTCCAAGGAATTTCTGCAGGGCAAGGTCTCCCTGGCGTTTTCCGGGAACATTGACGGCGAACACGATATCCGCTTCTGCCCCTTGATCGACCGTATAGCCGCCAAAGGCATAAATCTGACCCTTCACGGATTCACATATCGGACGGTCCTCATACATCGCAGTCGACAATGCCCCGATTTCCCCACTGTAGATAGGGTAGAAGGTCGGAAACTCCACTTGTTCCAGCTGATAGATCATCTTTGCCACAAGCGTATTGGCGACCTCATCGGCTCCGGGATAGATAAAGACGTTTTGGAATAATTCCCGTTCCGCCACTTGATCTGAGAGCTCTTCCTGCTCCCCTATATTCAGCCCATATTCAGAAGTATCATCTTGTGGGAAGACAAGGACATCGATGATTTTGCCTTCTACCATTTCCAACAGGGATTCATTCACCTGAAAGTTTTTCAGTCTGGTTGATAAATAGTCTTCCAGAATGTCTGAAGGTATCCGATCCTTTAAGTCCCGGACCTTTTGATTGGAGTCGACATCCCCGGTTTTATCAAAGCGGTGAACGTGATACGAATACTCCCAAAGCTCGACTCCATAATCACTCCAATATTCCTTCTCTTCCTCGTTTACATAGTTATTGGAAATGCGCATAGTCGAGCTGAACGCCATCAATGCTTTGTCAGGGTACTTCTCTTTCAATGAGCGGAGGACGCCGATTCGCTGTATGATGGCTTCTTTCCCATCCAGGCATACACGTGACGGAACGAGGCCGCCATAGCCCAGCATATCAATGGACAGGACAAATCCGTTTACTTCAGGCGCCACTTTCCATATCCACTTTTCCAGTGCAGCCATATCCCCGGGCTCTTTCAAAAAGCCGAGTAAGCTTTTATCTGGAATCAACACCTCCCAATTTCCGATCGATGCGATCTGCTTCGGGAGCTCCCTTGTCACCGGTCTACCATCGACAGGCAGGAGGGCAATCTTTCTGTTCATGCATTCCTTCCTCCTTTTAATAGGAAAGTAGTAATTTCTTTCGGGTTGAGCTGATCCGCCGCGTTTTCTACCGTGTTCAATCGTTCATGCAGAAAATCCACACGCTCGATCCCCTCGGCATGGGATTTGAACGTCACAGGCTGCACCCGATCTGTCGGGTTCCATAGACGGAGCTCCACTCCATCCGCAACCCGTCTGAGTGAGCTCCACTGCACTTCTTCATTATCAAATTCTACTAACCCCGTTAACTCATTTTCTTGTGTCTCCCCGGGATAAATCCTAGGCGGTACACGGTAGACATGAGCATCCGTCGCTACTCGTCCCAGACCTTTATCCGGTGTAAATTCAAATGCGGCATGAAACGTATAGCGGCCGATACATTGGGCTTCAGGCGTTTCCATACTCGGACCGGCCCCTCCGCCGCGGGTTCTGAGATCATCCCGGGACAGCCAGCCGACACTCCTGATCAACGTGATATCCAACGCATCTTGTTCCCCTAAGCTTGTCACCTGGTATTCCTGTAAACCACGATGGTAGAACGTGAACCCGCTCTCTGACCGAACAAAAGAAAGGGAAGGCTCGACTACCACCGGAACTTCATTTTGCTTCGGAGCATCAAATTGTTCCTCTTTCCTTGCTGTTCGCTTCACTACATCAAATGCTGTATCGCTATATGTGTAACGGGTGGAACCCCCTAAAGGATATTGCACACGAAGACGTTGATCCTTCGAGTGATTGTCGATGGTGTAGGCCACATACATCTTTCGATCACCAGCCCGTAAGGTAATCTTGATTTGGATGGTGGTCATGACAGATCCATCAGATGGACCGGTCCTTGTCTCATCCAATCCTGCCGGGGTTTCAAGCTTCAGCTCATATGTCATTTCCTGAACGCCGGATGACTTCCTCACGGTCGGGGAAGAAAAACGCTCCGCATACGTCTTTACATCGTTCACCGGTGGGGAGTAGTTGTACTCATCCCCTGCGTCAAGTGAACTATAGAATCGTTGTAATCCAGCGTGCCTCCTCCTTGTCTCTTTATCTACTAACACAAGGGTTCCATCCCCACTCAATTCAACGGAGTAAAACTCGTTTTCTACTGCCTCGCCCTTCGCCTCCAGCAATTCCTCGTATTCCCCCGCTTCTACCCTGAAGCTTGAAAGGGAGGTGCCCGGAAGATGCTCAACATAAAACTCAACGTCGTAAAACGTTCCTTCTTTAAAATCGGGAAACGCATCGAGGGGCGAAGCAAAATGCCTTCCACTCCTCTTGTTCTTGATGACAGGGGTATAGAACTTTCCAGTATGATCTTTCAAATGAAACGTCCGATCTTCTTTCAACCAGATTTCTCCCGAAACCCAGCCCTTGAACGACCTTGGATGAGGATTGAAGACAGTGAACACACTGTTATCTTCAAATGGCTTCCTCGCTCCGTTTCCTGAGAACATCGGATCCTGAACGCCGGCATGAGATAGGGAACCCATCTGAATGGACTCCAGCCTCTGCTTCAACATCATCGTCCTCGTCTCCATTTCCCGATGGACTTCATCGATGCTGCAGCCACATATGCTGTCGTGGGGTTGATTCTGCATCAGCAGTTTCCACGATTCCTCCAGGTATCTGTGGGGATACTTCCCTTTGCTGCAAAGAACGGCAAGGGGTTCTGCATACCCTGTCAGCTCGTCTTCCATTTCTTGATTCTGCTGCTTTAAATAGCTTCTCGTCGAAAGGACATTCGGAAGGACGTAAATATGTTCATTGCTTCTCATCTCCCCTACATACAGGGGAAGGTCGGCTGATATCTCGGCTTGGACGCTTGCCAAGAATTCTTCATACGTACTCGATCTATACTCCACTTCTCCTTGAAGATCTTCTATTCGTCCCATCAAATCCCCATGCTTCGGCATCAAGTGATCGCCGCCGTTGGTCAACAAAATATGGGAAGTCGTCGCATACGGTGTGACTTTTTCCACATAGGTCTTCATTTGCTCTTCTACATTGTCTTCATTCAGTAACGGCTGGTAGTACCCTTCCGGCAAAAAGGCCGTAAAGACACGGGATCCATCCGGTGATTCCCAGTTGAATTCGGACGTCCGGGCTTGAATGCCACGCCACAAAATCGCGTTACCAATCCCGAAGCCTTTTAAAAGCTGAGGCATCTGGCTCACGTGCCCGAACGTATCCGGTAAGTACCCGACCTTCTGGGATTCCCCGTACTGGCCGGCGAGCTTCATTCCCACTTCAAGGTTCCGGATCAGGGATTCCCCGCTCACCAGGAACTCATCAGCGAGTACATACCATGGTCCGATGATGATTTTCTTTTCTTCTATTAAATGAAGGACTTTTTCTTTCATGGCGCCTTCACACACATCAAAGTAATCTTCTAAAGCGGCCATCTGACCATCCAGGACGAATTGCTTCAGTTCACCGGTTTCAAGACCGGAAACGATCCGGTCCATCACCTGCGCCAATCGATGCCTGAACACTTCAAAGGGCAGATACCATTCCCGGTCCCAGTGGGTTTGAAAGACGATATGACAGGTCAACTTGTTATCCATTATCCTTTCACCGCCCCTTTCATGGCGCCTGCGATGAAGTGGCGCTGCAGGATGGAGAAGATGATGATGATCGGAAGAATCGAAATGATCGATCCTGCTGCGATATAACGCCAGTTCGCCGAGAAGGAACCGGCCAATGTATTCACTCCGAGCGGTAAGGTGTACATGCTTGTGTCATTTAAAATGATCAACGGCCAGAGGAAATCGCCCCATGCCATCATAAAGGTGAAGATCGCAAGGGTGACGAGGGAAGGTTTCACCAACGGCATCAGGACTCTCCACCAAATTTGGAACGCATTGGCCCCATCCATCCGTGCCGATTCATCCAGCTCATATGGAATCGTAAGGAATGCCTGACGCATAAGGAAAATCCCAAAGGCCGTTGTGGCATGGGGAAGAATCAAACCTGCATACGTGTTTTGAAGACCCAAGTCCAGAGCCAAGAGATAAATCGGGATCATCAGAAGCTGGAACGGCACCATCATCGTACTGAGGATCAGGACGAAGACGATGTTTTTCCCGCGGAAGTTCATCCGTGCCAACGGATAGGCCGCCAATGAACAGAACACGATATTCAATAGGACAGTGACAACCGACACGATGACACTGTTGAATAAGTAACGCCAGAACGGGAAGAATTCCATCACTTCCACATAGTTTCCGAACGTGATTTTTTCAGGTATGAATTGTGGCGGGTACGAGAAGATGTTCTCGCTGCCTGATTTCAGGGACGTCGCCAGGAGCCATAGGAATGGACCGACCATGATGAGTGTGACGAATAGGAGGGTCGCGTATTGAAGAACGCGTTTCGCCACCTTTTTGACATTGATTGGCTTTTTGACAGAAAGTACGGTTGGATTTTCTTTACTGGTTCCAAGAGAAGGAGAACTCATGGAGAATCACCCCTTTATCGCAGATTCTTTTTTGCTCATGAATGTAATATTGATCACTGAGAAGATCAGTGTGATGATGAATAGGATCACCCCGGCTGCACTTGCATAGCCCATCTGCAGCTTATCGAAGGCTTCTTCGTAAATGTAGAATACGAGTGTTTTCGAGCTGTTCAGCGGCCCGCCGCCCGTCATGACGTAAATCTCTTCGAATACCTTCATGGCGGAGATGGATGACATAATGGTGACAATCATGATGGAAGGCATCAATAGAGGAATCGTAATATGCCAGATTTGTTTCCATTTGCTTGCCCCATCGATTTCCGCTGCTTCATATAGATCATCAGAGATCGATTGCAGTCCCGCTAAGTAAATGACCATATAATAGCCAAGCCCTTTCCAAATGGTCACAACCATTACGGCGAAAATGGACGTAGACGTCGACGTCAGCCAATTCACCGGTTCTGATATGAGGCCGACCGATTCCAGTATGTAATTCAGGATCCCTTTATCGGCATACACCCATTTCCATGCGATCCCCACCACGACCATCGATGTGACAACCGGTACATAATAAGCGGAACGGAAGAATCCGATTCCTTTTACCTGCTGGTTGACTAAGATGGCGAGAAAGATCGGGAGGATAACAAGGGCCGGGACGACAATGAGTAAGTATAATAAGGTCTGGCCGAGCACTTTCCAAAATAGAGCATCGGAAAATAATTCTTTATAATTCTCAAGCCCGATGAATTCGGCTTCTGTCACGATATTATAGTTGGTGAAGCTCAACCAGATGGCATTGAGCATGGGATAGAAGATAAACGCACCCAGGATGATGACGCCGGGTATTAAAAATAGAAATGGTGTTAACGGATGATTTCTCAAACGGACTCCCCTCTTTTCTCCATCACTTGAAATAGTAGCTTCGCGGCTCCAAGCATTCCAGCTTTGTTACCCAGGACAGCAGGATAAATGCTGGATTTGACAAAATATTCCTTCAATTTATGTTGGAAGCCGGCCCACCAATGGCTCTTGGAATCGATGACTCCTCCACCAATGAACACGACTTCCGGATCGATGGCCACCGAAATGTTGTATACCGCAATGGCCAGATGATCCAGATATCGGTCAACCACCTGTTTGACCTGTTGATTTCCATTTGAATATTCCTCAAATATCTCCGAGCCATGCCGGAAAGAAAGATCCGTTTCGGTGAGAACGGCCTGAACCAGTGCTGTACCCGACAGGTATTGCTCCAGACATCCCCTCTTCCCGCAATTGCATGGCTTTCCATTGGGAACGAGCACAACATGTCCCCATTCCCCACTCTGATGATGATGGCCATTTAGGATCTGACCGTTTATGGCATTCGCTCCCCCGACTCCAGTACCGAGTGTCAGCATGACCGCCGTTTCGGGATTTCCTTCCCGTTTCCAAAGCTCTCCTATAAGAGCCGCGTTGGCATCATTCTCCACGACGCAGGGCAGCCCATATCTTGTTTCGATCTCCACTTTCACATTGGTCCCTTGCCAGGAAGGGAGATTGGCCGTCGCAAAGACGATTTCCCCCTTCTCCCGATCGACACGCCCTGCGGTGCCGATTCCAATTCCAATGACTGTTTGATCTTTGTGCAGTAGTAAGTCAATCACCTTATAGATTGATTGGAGGATTCCTTCTCTACCTTGTGAAATATCGGTGGGGACCATTTCATGATAGAGGATCGTCCCATCTTCACGGATAATCGATCCTTTGACTCCAGTACCCCCTACATCGATTCCGATGGCATTCATTATGTCACCCACTTTTCCCCTGGCTACTTAATAGATTTTGTCCACGACAGCTCTTGCGGTTTTTTCCTTCATCCCGAGGGAGAACTCTTTATTGTTGAGGGCAAGGCCCGTACATAATAGATCAATGACAAACAGCTGTGAAATCTTCGCAATCATCGACCCGCCTTCAAGGGGGGATTCTTTCCCTCCGCTTAATAGAACCGCGTCGGCAAGCTTCGTAATCGGTGAACGGGCATAGTAGGTGATGGCGATCACACTCGCCCCATTTTCCTTCGCCAGTGACAGGGAATCAATGGTATCCTTCGTACTCCCTGAAATACTTAACCCGACCACCACATCCCCTTCCTTCACGGTTGCAGCCGTCATCGATTGAATATGGGGGTCAATGACGGCGTCGGAACGGTATCCGATTCTCAAGAAGCGATTTTTCGCATCCAGAGCCGTCAGACCTGATGTTCCGACTCCGAAGAAGTGGATGGACCCTGCTCCGGCCAGTAGTTGTATCGCCTTCTCCAAAGAAGGATCATCCAATTTATTGACGGTTTCATCAATGGCATTCTTCGTATAGGAAGCAATCGAATGAATGAACCCCGTCGGTTTACTTGGGTCTGATTCTTCTTCTTGGGAAAGGGAGGATAAATCCTTGGCGATCGCCAACTTGAATTCCTGATAGCCCTTCATGCCGATCTTCCGGCAGAACCGTAACACCGTCGTTTCCCCCACTTCTGCCACATCTGCAAGGTCGGTGACGGAATAGTAAAGGGCCTTTTCCATCTGGTCCAGCACGACTGCCGCTACTTTCTGTTCCGATTTCGTCAAGGAAGGAAAGTAACTATTAATCAATCCGCCTAATTTGCTCTTTGACGCCGTTTGTGCGTGCATCTTGTGTCCCTCCTCTATTCTGTATGGATTCCACGAACTTTTTCGTAATCTCCTGTGGCCTCGTAATCGCAGATCCTACCACAACCGTATGAGCACCTAAATCAAGTGCACGATTGACATCTTCCGGAGTCGAAATCCGGCCTTCAGCAAACACCGGTACGTGGAGTGTTTCAACCAATCTTTTCAATAGAATGAAATCGGGTCCGCATTGCTGGGGTGAATAGGGTGTGTACCCTGACATGGTGGTGCTGACACAATCTGCCCCAAGTCTTGCCGCATTCACAGCCTCGTCATATGTAGAAACGTCTGCCATGATGGTTTGACCTTTCGCCTTCAGATACGTCATCAGACTTTCCAAGGATTCACCGTTCGCCCTCGGTCTGGTTGTCGCATCCATCGCGATCATGTCCACCCCTGCCTGGATGAGTTCATCCGCTTCCTTTCGGGTAGCTGTTATGTAGACCTCGCTTCCCGGATAGTCCCGTTTCACCAAACCGATGATCGGTAAGTCCACATATTGCTTGATCGCTTGAATGTCAGCTGCACTGTTCGCCCGGATCCCCGATGCCCCACCGACGTACGCTGCCTTTGCCATCTTCCCCATGACATCCGCTCCGTGCAGCGGTTCATTCTCCAGAGCCTGACAGGAAACCACCAGCTTTCCTTTCAGTTGTTCAAAAACGATTTCCTTGCTGATCATCTTGTCATCACCGTGCTTTCATTGAAATGCAGAAAGGGAGATAGACTCCCTTTCCGTCATTCCCTTATTTAGATAGTGTTTCGTTCCATTTCATTTCGGCTTGTTCCAATGCTTCATCCACTGTCATATCCCCAAGCATCGCAGCATGAAGGGCTTCGTTCATGGCTGTGCGCAGCTCTTCGAAATTACTCATCGGCGGGATCAGCACTTCACTGTCCTTCAATTGACCGGCTGACACGATACGCGCCTTATCAATCGGAGTCGCATCTGCAGGCTCTTCACTGAAGTATGGATCGTCTAACGCTGTTTCGATGGATGGAAGGATTGCCGTCTGTTTATCAAATTCCACCTGGTTTTCAGCATTTGTCAGGAAGATCGAGAAGTCCACTGCTGCTTGCTGATGCTCGGATTGCTTCGGTACAACGACGTTCATCGCCGCTACGTTCTTCTTATTTGTTTCACCCGTGATGATCGGAGCCGTTTTCGTTGCTTTTAAAATATCAGGAGCATTTTCTTCTACAATCGTCAGGAATTGTGGACCTGATGCCAAAATCGCAATTTCACCCGCTTGATATAAATCAACCGCTTTTGAATGGCCTTCCGTCAACACTTCACGAGGGATCAGATCATTCTTGTAAAGGTCCACGAAGAAGTTGAACGCTTCTTTCCCTTCAGCCGTGTTAAACGTCGCTTTCGTCATATCTTCATTGGTTAAGTCCACGCCCATCATCACCATTGTCTCTAGAAGGTGACTTCCATCAAGGGCCGGGAAGAATGCGTATTTACCCGTTTTATCTTTGATCGTTTTAGACACTTCTTTCAGCTCATCGAACGTTGCCGGCGCTTTCTCAGGATCCAATCCTGCTTCCTTGAAGATCTCTGAGTTGTACATCGTCACTTGAGAAGAAAGATACCAAGGAATACCGAACGTCTTCCCATCAAACGTGTTGGAAGTCCAGATGTTCTCGAAGTATTCACTCTTTACATCTTCCGGTACCATTTCATCCATATTCACCAGTGCATCAAGTTCTGCTAATTTAGCCGCGAATTGAGGATTCAAGTTCGCTACATCAGGAGCCGTCTTTGAAGCGACCGCTGAAAGAATCTTCGTTTCCATATCGCCCCAAGGAATGTCGACCCATTTCACTTTCACATTCGGGTTTTCCTTTTCAAAATCGGCGATGACACCGTTTAAATAATCATCGAATGTCGGAGATAACTGCATGGTCCAGAATTCGATTTCCACCGGATCATCTTTCGATCCCTCTTTTTGTCCTTCAGAAGAGCTTGAACTGCTGCTGTTGCAGGCAGCTGTAAATAGCATAGCAAACATCAACATGAGCGTTAATAGAAACTTTCCATTTTTAAACATATTGTTCATCCCTTTCCCCTTTTAGTTGCTGTTGTTACCCCTTTGTTAAAAATGAGTGCAGTGCCCTTGGAAGGTCCCTTCTCCAGAAATCCCATAAATGGTCTTCATCTTCTTCGACATATGTATGGTTTTCTGTGATGAGTTGAAGCCTTTCATGAAGAGCGCGATTGGCCGAGAGGATGGAGAAGGCTTCGCCTGTGATCGGATAGATGACGGATATTTCCTGGATTCCGACGGTCTGATACACATGCCAAGGTGCTTTTGTTTCAATATTCCGAATTTTACAAGCGTGAAAATCTGTGTACGCTCCGGATTGAAGGAGCAAATGGGTCCATTTCTGTGGTTGATCACATGCGATCGTGAGACAGATCGCAGCCCCGAGGGAATCTCCCAGCAGTCCTGTCTTCCGGCTTTCTTTTCCTGTAGATTCAACCCGTTTTTCAATGTGCGGCACAAGCTCTTGGTTGAAGAATTGAATATACTGATCATGGTGTTTGCCTGATGGATGATAATAATGATAGCGTTCTTCTGAGGTGGATGGAGGAACGAGTACGAGAAGGAGATGAAGACCCCTGCCGGTTTCCCCCTGTAAGACTTGATGCAGTGCCTGATGAAGTTGACCCAGTTCGATGTAATCCCTACCATCCTGGACAAACAAGATATCCACCGCAGCACTGTGTCCCTGCTTAACTTCCAGGGTATAGTAGAGTAGTTTTTTGCCTAAGGTATGACTCATCATCTGGTGTTCTCTTAAACTTGAAATCAACGAAACCATTTTCCCCCTTCCATGGTTGAGATTTCCTAGCTTGTTTCTATCCTAGCATATGAAAGCGCTTTTGTGAATATGTTCTCCATTTTTTATTTTTTTGGTGGAATAATGCTCCACAAAAATCCATAGTGGTGCCTCGAACACTCATAAATGAGGGCCCTGTTCACTTTTTATACGTGGGATACAATGATCTCCATGTCGCCTTCAAGCTCAAAATGATCCATTCCAGAAGGTAAAATAAAATGATCGCCTTTGTTCAACGAGAGCTTTTCTCCACTTACATGGAGCATTCCCCCGCCTTCTATCACACTGGCAAGCTGAAAGGGTTGATCCTGTTGAAAAGAGGCCCGGCCATTGATGCGCCATTTATAAACGGTGAAATAATCCGCCTCCACATAAGTGGTCACCTCGGCCCCATCACGCTTTTCCACCTTGTGCTTCACTTCGGGCGTCTGATGAGGGACCGCCGTGACATCAATGGATTGACGGACATGCAGCTCACGGGTCTTCCCGTCCTGATCCCGCCGGTCATAATCATAGACGCGATATGTCGTATCCGAGTTCTGCTGGGTCTCAAGGACCAACGTGCCTTTACAAAGAGCATGGATGGTTCCACTCGGGACAAAGAAGAAATCCCCTGGCTTGATCGGTACCCTCCGTAGAAGATCGTCCCACTTTCCGTCTTCGATCATCCTCACAAACTCTTCCTTCGTCCTTGCCTTATGCCCGAAGATCAGCTCCGCCCCTTCATCGCAATCGATGATATACCAGCACTCCGTCTTCCCGAGCTCTCCCTCTTCATACTCTCTGGCATACTCGTCATCCGGATGAACTTGAACAGAAAGATCGTCATTGGCATCCAGGATCTTGGTGAGTAACGGAAAGACCGGCGAAGGATGATCACCGAACCATTCCCTCTTCTCCTCCCAAAGCTCCCCGACCGTCTTTCCCGCATGCGTACCATTTTTCACGGTACTCTGGCCGTTCGGATGTCCCGATATCGCCCAGCACTCTCCCGTCAGCTCCGAGGAAATTTCATAATCGAACTTCGACTTCAATGACGTTCCGCCCCATATCCTCTCGTGAAATACAGGTTTAAGAAATAATGGTTGTTTCATAGCAGCCTCCTCATGATAGATTCGCCCCTCCATTCCAGGTGAAAAGAAGGGACACTTTGGTTACTATGATTCATGTTCCCGATGTATGAATGAAAACCCTTTAATTATTTTTATTTTTTTGGGGGACGGGGTTGTGGCCCTTTGTCCCAGGGTGGTGGGACGGGGGGGACAGGTCCCTTGTCCCAGAACCTTAATAAAGACGAGGGAATCCCCTCGTCTCTTTCATTTTTGGGACAGGGTGCCTGTCCCCATGTCCCTTTTAGCCAACAACAGCGAGCCGATCACTCCCTGATTGTCATTCAATTGGGGAGGCACAATATACTGTTCGAAGTCGTCTATTTGGACATAGTGGTTAAGAAGTTTTGCTGCTTTTTCTCGAATGAGTGTGTAAAGGATGGTTTGCTTCATGACCCCCCCGCCCAATATGATTTTTTCTGGGGCGAGGATCAAGCTGTAGTTTACGATGGCTTGGGCCAGGTAGTAGGCCTCAAGCTCCCAAACTGCCTTCACCTCTTCCAACTCGTATCCTTTCTTTCCATATCGGGTAAGGATAGCCGAACCAGAAGCCATGCCTTCTAAGCAATTTCCATGATACTGACAACCGCCTTCAAAAGGATCTTCCGGATGCACAGGTACATAAATATGGCCCATTTCGGTATTGAAGAGTCCCTTAGACACTTTTCCATTTTGGACAAATCCCGCTCCGATACCCGTTCCGACGGTTATATATAAACAACTGTCAGAATCCTGTGCAGCTCCTGTATGAAATTCTCCCAATGCAGCTGCATTCACATCTGTATCCACAAAAACAGGGACAGAAAAGTGACAGGAGAGGGCTTGATAGATATTGAAATTCTTCCACAAAAGTTTAGGAGTATTTAAAATCTGCCCAAAATTTGCCTTGTTTTTATTTAATTCGATTGGACCAAAGCAGCCCACTCCAATCGAAGTTAACGTGTAGTCTGAAAAATATGAGTAGACGTTCCCTAATGTTGTTTCAGGATCTTGAGTCGGAAAGACCGTCCTGCTGATGATTTCCCCCTTCTCATTCCCGACGGCACAAACGAATTTCGTTCCACCGGCTTCTATTGCACCATATAACATGGCTCTCCCTCCAACTGAAAGAAGGGTTCCCATTTGTATGAACCCTTCTCTTCAAATTATTTACTGTTGCTGCTCATCACGTAATCAGATGCTCCTAGTATGAAGCGCTTCTACTGTTCCTTCTTCCACTCATCGTATTGCTTTTGAATTTCATCCAGTACTTTTTGCATTCCGGCTTCATCCAGCTTTTTATTGAAAGCCGGTAAGTATTCTTCAGGATCTACAGCACCTTTCAACAAGGCAGGAGAGAATTCACTTGTGACATTCGAGATTGCTGCAATTTCCGTTCGAACAGGATTGGAGTCAAAGTAGAAACCAAGTGCCGGAGACGCTTTTGCGCTTTCATTGAATTCTTCAAATGCGTCCCATTTGTCTGCCGGATCATCTTCGTAAAGCTTCAGGATCAGCTGATTCCCGATGGCAAAGCTCGGCATGTTATAGTTTTCAACACGAGCAGGCAAGTCCTTGATCGTTCCATCTTCGTTCTCTTCGTAGTGAACCCCTTCGATTCCTTTATCGAGCAAGTTCCTTAAATATTCGTCGGAGTTTAATAGATTTAAGAACATCATGGCTCTTTCAGGGTGTTTAGAAGTGGCTGAAATGGCTTGCATGGAACCCGTGACCGAGTTATTGAAGATATACGGTTCATGAAGTTCTCTCGTCACGATTTCATATCCTGCTGATCTGGACCAGATGGCCTCTGCGTATGGCTGATAAATTTCTTTCCGGACGAACCAGTTAGCCGTTTCCAGTGGCCATGAGTCTGTGCTTGTTGCTGCATCTTTTTGGATATAGCCTTTTTTATAATATTCATGCATCGTTTTTAACGTTTCCATCGTAATATCTTCTTCGTACTTGTTCACAACCTCATCCGTGTTTCCATCCAAACGGAAGGCAAATGGCAACTCCTCTTGAAGGATGGAGTCGAAAGGAAGATACGCATCAAATGTGGCAATAGGTGTGACATTCTTTTCTTTTTCTTTAATGACAGCGAGCAGTGGCTCCAGATCTTCAATGGAGTTCACGTTTGAAATATCCAGTCCATGTTTTTTCACCAGTTCATTATTAAAGGAAAGGACGGCTTGCTGGCCTACTTCTTTATTCGTCGGTACTGCATAAAGTTCCCCGTCGATCTTGGCTCCCTCAAGGAATGCCGGATCAATTAGTTTCTTCATGTCTTTCCCGTATTCATCCATTAACTCATTTAATCCAACAAAGGCTCCCCTTCTTGCATTCAACGCGTAATTGTTGGCCCATGAGCTTGTGAAGGCAATATCATACTCTTCCCCGGAAGTTGTGATCACCTGCATCCGGTCATTATACTCTCCCCAATCCAGGAGTTTCAGGTCGATAGAGGTGTTGATCTTTTCCTTCGTGTACTTGTTCACTTCTTTCATGACATCGTCAACATCTTTTTGAGGAGTTCCGATTAAATACCAGGTCAGAGTAACATGATCATCGGTGGAGTCACCTGATGTTTCCCCGCTTGAACTTTTTCCGCTACACGCTGCCAGCATCCCTATAAGCAGCACCAATACAAGTGAAAATACCCCTACTTTTTTCATTTCCATCCCCCAGTTCGTTTAATATAGTTGCTCTATCAAAAAAGGAATTGTTCTCCTTCTATGAATACGATCAATCTTTTACTCCTCCAATAGTCAGTCCTTTTATAAAGTACTTCTGAAAGAACGGATACGATAAAGCAATCGGAAGAGTGGCAATCACTACCATGGCCATCCTGGCTGAATCTTGTGGAATTGATTCCAGGATTGAGCTGTTTTGGTTTGAAAGCATGGCATTCTGTTTAATAAAGTCCATATTGTTCTCAATCCGCATTAGAAGAGATTGCAATGGTATCAAGTTCGGATCGTCAATGAAAAGGAGAGCGTTGAACCAATCGTTCCAATACGCTAGGGTATTGAATAGTGCAATGGTTGCGATCCCTGGAACAGATAACGGCAGCACAATGGTTAAGAAAATTCTCCACTCTCCTGCTCCGTCGATGCGGGCCGATTCAAGGATGGCTTCCGGTACGGATCTTAGGAAGAACGTTCTCATGATAATGATGTAGAAAGCATTGACCGCCATCGGGAGAATCAAGGCCCACATCGAATTCTTCAGATCAAGGAATTGGGTCATCACGATGTAGAATGGAACCATCCCTCCGCTGAATAGCATCGTAAAAAAGGCGATAAACGTAAATTGCTTTCTGAATACAAACTGTTTTCTTGATATCGCATAGGCGTATAACGCAATGACCGTCACGCTGATGAACGTACCTAATACCGTAACTAAGATCGTTACACCATAAGCTCTTATAACCTGGGCCTTCATTTCCCATAAATATTTATAGGCCTCTAAACTCCACTGTTCCGGAATAAGCTGATAACCATTTTCCGCTAAAGATTGTTCATTACTAAGGGAAATGATGATCACGTATAAAAACGGAAAGATACATAGAAAGGCGAAGGTACCAAGCAATAGATGCATGAAGATGCTCGTCTTACCTGAAAATCCATAAGGGTTATACGTTTTTTTCTTCGTTTTTTTCTTATCTGTTTCCTTCTGGTAACTCGTCGTGACATTAGTAGATGTCTCCATCTAGTACTCTCCTTTCTCTCTAAGATATTTTCTTAGAACAAGGCATTATCCTCATCAATCTTTCTCACAATATAGTTCGTTAGTAGAATCAAGATAAATCCAACGGTTGCTTGGTATAAACCAGCCGCTGTACTCATTCCTATATCTCCCATTGTCATCAATCCCCGGTAAACATATGTATCAATAACATTCGTTACAGAGTAAAGGGGACCTGAGTCACGGGGGATTTGATAGAACAACCCGAAATCGGCACTGAAGATGCTGCCAATATTCAGTATCGTCAATATGACAATGAGCGGCATGATCATCGGGATGGTGACGTGACGGATCTGCTGCCACTTATTGGCTCCGTCGATCATCGCAGCTTCATAATGCGTACGATCGATACCGACAATAGCGGCAAGATACACAATACTGCTGAATCCTACGCCTTTCCACTGGCTGATGACGGTGATGAAATAAGGCCAATATTTTGGTTCGTTATACCACGAAACGGGCTCAATATGAAAGAAAGCCAAAACACTATTAAATAATCCTTTGTCTACACTTAGAAAGGCAAATACAAAGTAACTCACTACCACCCACGATAAGAAATGAGGAAATAACATTCCAGTCTGATAGATTTTGGCTAATTTCTGCTTCGTGATTTCACTTAATATGATGGCTACGGCTACAGATAAGATCAGTCCGACTACGATAAAGAGGATGTTATAGAGTAAGGTATTTCTCGTTATGACAAACGCATCATTTGTACTAAACAAGAATTGAAAATTTTCGAATCCCACCCATTCACTGTGAAATACGCTGGCAAAGAAGCCATCCGGGTGAAACCGAAAGTTCTTAAATGCAATGATCTGCCCAAACATGGGAATATATTTCATGACAATGAGCCATATGAACCCTGGTAAAATCATGAATAGCCATATGCGGTTATCGTACACATTTTTAACAAATCGATTGACTCTGCTCATGTTTTTCCTCCTTTCTTAACTCTATACGTCAATTATATGAAAACCCTTACATGATAAAAAGTTGAGATATCTTAGATTTACTGGTCAAAATAAATACAATCCTGAAAATAAACTATATTTTCAGGAAACTATGAAAAAAAGCCTCTTAAAAAGAGACTTTTTCTCATGCCTGTGAATGTTGTTTCCTCCACTCGGAAGGGGTTGCACGTTCGTATTTTTTAAACTGTTTATAGAAATAAGTAGCATCTGTATAACCTACTTTTTTACCGATATGACCCGCTTTTTCATGTGAAGTCATCAAGAGTTTCTTGGCCCTGTCAATTCTCAGATGGTTCAGATATTTGGTGAACGAATCTTTGACTTCCTTCTGAAATAATTGTCCTAAATAGATAGGGTTGATGTGAAAACGATGACCGAGTGTTTTCAAGGACATGTCTTCAGAGTAGTTCTGATGGATATACGTAAGAACCGTTTGAATAATTGGACTTTTCCTCTCTTCTCCACTATCCTCCTGTTCAATGTACCTGATGCACTGATCCATGATGGCAAGGGCGTCTTCCTTGCCATGAAGGTAAAGGATCTGATGGATTAATTGAACGTATTGAGTATACTCCAAGGAAATCAGAAACTTGTTTTTCATCTGAAAGAAATATTCCAGCATCATGCTTTTAATAATGAATACCTCTTTATCCTGTTCAAGCTGAGTGAAGGTCCCACTTAAATATTTCCGAACAGCATCATATTCCTGATTCGCTAAGTGCTCCAGAATATCCGGTTTCAAATAGTTGATCGTCTGCTTGTCCGATGTTGACGTTTTCAGGTGCATTTCCTCTGCTATACGATGATCTTGATCCGGCAGCAGCATCTTCAATTCACACGCCATTTCTAACTCCCTGTACACCTTCTGGGCATCATCGATGACATCTACTCTTCTACTCATGACAACAACGTGTTCTTTCCCGTTACACTCATGTTCAACAATCAAGGAGACCTCCGCTTTCTCTGCTTCAAAAGACTCTTCAGACCATATAAGCAGAATATCCCCTGAAGGTGTCGTGACCGCCAATGTACTCGTTTCTTCCTCGATCGTTTTCTGGAGGTGTATCGCTTCTTCCAATTCAGTTTTTACCAAACCCAGACGAAGAGGTGTTTGAATATTGACCCTTGGGTAGAACGAGATTCTTTCTTTAAAATCATTGTCCGTCATTTTTCCCATCAGCCACCTCCAAATGGAGTGATCCCTGAGGATAAGGATAGACTCTTCTTCTAGCGATATCCGGTCTATTTTTTCTTTCAAATGAAGGATGGTAGACAAGAGCTCCTCTTCATTAATGGGCTTTAACAGGTAATTCTCAATACCAAGTTCCAGGCCTTTTTTCACTAAGTCGAACTCTTGAAAGCCTGAAAGAATAATGGACTTAATCGATTCTTTTTCCTTGTTTATCTTCTCGATCAACTCCAGGCCGGTTAGTTCGGGCATTTTGATATCAGTGATTAATACATCAAATTCCACTTCCCTGGATAGCTTGAGCGCTTCCAGGCCATCCTTTGCTGTCGCTACAATGGTAAATCCGAGGTCTTCCCAATCGAGTATATACTTCAATCCTTCAAGAATAAGCGGTTCATCGTCAACCAGCATAACTCTAATCACTTTCTACACCTCACTTATTAGCGGTAATTTAACCGTGACGGAAGTTTTGACATGAGGCAGACTACGGATTTCCACCCCATAACCGGAACCATACTTTAATTGAATGCGCCTGTGAACATTTCCCAATCCGATGGAATCGGAGTTTCCTTCTTCCTGCTTCAGCCTTGCTTTGATATCCTCCAACTTTTTCTGCTCAATGCCACTTCCATTGTCTTCTATGTTTATGAAAAGGGTACCTCTATCCGCATAAATGGAGACCGTTAGTTGGTTGGTTTCAATATCCCTCCTGAATCCATGCAATAAGTAATTTTCAATCAAGGGCTGTAAGACAAATGGAGGCATATAATAATCCTTCACTTTATCTTCTACGTGGAAATCGTTGATGAGCTGATTCTGAAATCGTATTTTAAATAATTCAATATATTGGTGTGCATGGTTGATTTCGTTCTCAACCTTGACAAGGTCTTCTGTTTTCAATGAATAGCGAAATAACTGAGCCAGTTGGACAATCATTTTGGCCGATGTCCGCCCACCCTCGGCCAATGATTTCATCCGTATGGCTTCCAGTGTGTTGTATAAGAAGTGGGGATTAATCTGCGCCTGAAGGTTGGCCAATTCCGCTTCTCTTTGTTTCAACTTGGATAAGTAGACTCGATCAATGTAGTCATTTAGATCATCCAATGTTTCGTTAATGGTGTGAGATATATCTGTTAGGTCATCATCTACATTAGCGGTGATAATTCTTGCCGATAAATTCCCTTCTTGTACTTCCTTCATCTTACTAAGAATCTCATCCACTCGTTTAGAGTAGCCACGCAATGCGATGTAAGGAAGGGAAATAGACAAAACCGTCAACAAAACCATAATAGAAAGAATGGTTGATTTATAGGTAAGGAGCTGGGCCATTTCCTTTTCTGAAATGACAGCGGTGATCATGAGCTGACTCGTCGGCTCGATGGAGGATTGAATATAGTAACGCTCATCCAAGTCTATTTTCTTTTGAACCGCACGATAGGATAAATCCTTTAGAAGCTTTTCAGGAGCATTTCCATAAGAATAATAGAGTTCTTTTTTCATATCTGTAATAAAGAAAGATCCTTTGGAAGGGGTCTCTTTCAGTGATAATAACCGATCTATATTCTCATAACTGAAAAAGACCCGTACTTTTCCCAACCGGTCCATGGAAACGGGATCGTTTATTTGTTCTTCCACAACATACATATCTTTGGGCACGACATACGTTTCCTTGGAAAGGGGTTGGTTTTCTACCATCACACCCGTGTCTTCTTGAGGTTGATTATGTTGATTCCACCTACTATGATCAAACAGGTACATATATTCTGTTCCTAAATTTTCATTTCGAACTTGCAAGGCGACGGACTCTGGATCTCTGGAAAAATAGTTCTTCACATAAATATCGAAATTATAAGGAACAAAGGAATCACTGCTTGAGAATTTATCTAAACGATAGCCGATGTATTCTTGGTAGTCATGCTGTAACGCGAAAGCCAAATCTTCAATCAACCGTTCTTCTTGATAAAGCTGACGGATACCCTGACTGACGAATTGATGCTTGGCATGTATGTCCGATTTGATCTCATCGATCACCGCTTCTTGTCTATCAATTTCCCGCTGAACGATAAAGTCAGAGTAGTATTCTGATAGAAAGACAAACAAGGTAGACATGGTAAGGAAAATGATGAGGGAATAGGTTAAAAACACCCGATAGAACATTCTCTTGCTTATTCGTTTGAAAAATAGGAACGCTTTCATTTATGTAACCCCTAACATAAGGCAAAAGGGGAACAGCAGCCTGAAAGCGCCTGTTCCCTGTTCTTTACCTGCGATTTGATCAAATGGGCAAATCCGGTGGTCCTGTCCGGATGATGGTGACTTCCCTGATGGGTGCCGGAACAACGAGCTGCTTATAACCGTGGTTCACTCCAATTGGGACGCCCAGAGTTCTGCCCCTTTATCGCGATTTCAATCGTCTTGACTTCATAAGGACTGAACGTCAAACATAATGGGATTTCATTGAAATCCGTGATGCTTTCATCTTCCATAAGATTGATTTCCCGCCATGCACTTAACGGCAATGAGCTGGTGACGGTGACGGACGAGCGTGCACCCTCCATTTCATGAAGACGGACAATCAGGGATTCACGATCTTCCGCTTTTTTCACCGTGTCGATGATGACGCCATGGCCGGAAATTGACAGAAAGGGTTCCTGAAATCCTGATCGGACTTCTCCCTGGACGATCCGAAACGGTGTGTTCAGGTAAGTGGATTCCCGCTCTATATCATGCTTGGACGTTTGTCCAGCGAAAGGATACAGTGAATAGGTGAAATGGTGATGCCCTATATCCGCCTTGGGGTCTGGATATACAGGACCTTTTAGTAAAGAAAGGCCAAGGACATTATCTTTAATCGAGTAGCCATACTTACTATCGTTCATTAAACCGATCCCATAATAAGGTTCGCTGAGTGCCGCCCATTTATGACCAACCGACTCGAATCTCGCCATATCCCAAGAAGTGTTCCAATGGGCTGGGCGTTTGACGTTTCCGAACTGGATATCGTAAATCGCTTCGGTGGACCGGATGCTGACTGGAAACTCCACTTTGAGAAGCTGCTGTCTGGCCGTCCAATCGATATCTGTCTCGAAGTCGATGCGTTTTGTATGAGTATAACAGTGGATTTTCTGGAAAATCTCCATCTGCGGAGTTTTCCATGTGAATGCCACAGTTGTTTTTAATGGTCCATTTTCAAGTATAGTACACTCCTTTAGGAAATCAATAGGTGTCGATTTCTCCACATAGTATAGGTCAATGTCCCAGGCATCGTGGGCGAGCGGCTTGTCTTCGTAAAGTTTCAGCACATTGCCCGCTGCTCCCTCCTGAATCATCTCCCTCCCCTCTTCTTTATCGAAGAGACTTGTAATGTGACCATTTGAATTCCAGCGGATGTGATAAAACGGTGTTTCCCATCTTCTTTCATTCAAGTCAATGTTACTTAACATCCCCTTTTCCTTCTCCCCCTTCCCTGCCAAACTGAGTGTATGATAGGAGAAAGGCTTCGTTTCAGGTACCAGGACGAGGGTATCACCATTAGACAGAGTCTGGGTCTCGACCTTTTTCCCATCCAGCTCATAAACACCATTGGATTCAGGCACGGTGACGAGGACCGGTGATGTATATTGATGTGGATGGAGAAATGACCAATGGTTATCCCCATCAAAGATCTGGTTCTCTTGAGAGGTAATTATCGTATCTTTGATTCCAGAAGCTTTTTCGTAATCTTGATGGGCATCCTCATATACTTCTGTGATTGATGAACCCGGGATGATGTCGTGAAATTGATTGAGCAGAATCATCTTCCATCCTTTTTCAAGGAGCGCCTGTGGATAGTGATCCCATCCATTCACAGCACTGTTCCAGGAAGAGAGAAGTTCCGCTTCACGGTACCCGTATTCCAGCTTGCGATTCATTTCTTTCATCTTCGCATGACTGGTATACGTACCCCGGTGATACTCCAAATATAATTCCCCATCCCACGTATGAGTGTACTGATCGGATTTCCCGACTGTATCATGAAGTTTCTCGAAATAGTCATGGGCATTGACAGATTTTACGGACGGCATGCTTGGAACGGTATCGAGGTGGCGTTTCATTTCAATCATCTCACGGTTGACGCCGCCGCCTCCATCTCCGTATCCATATGCCAGGAGCAGTTCTTTATTCAAGTCTTTATCACGGTACTTTTCCCAAATGCCCTTTACGGTTTCAGCCGTAATCAGCCCGTTATACGTATAGAACCATGAGTCCGCGGGTCTTCCCGGTTCAGGCGTCGTAATGAAATGGGTCAGGATTTCCGATCCGTCGATCCCTCTCCACTGGAAGGTATCGTGGGGCATCCGGTTGTATTGGTTCCAACTGATTTTCGTCGTCATGAACGTATCAATGCCGGATTTCCTTAATAGTTGCGGAAGGGACCAGCTGTAGCCGAATACGTCAGGAAGCCATAATGTCCGCGTCTTCTTATTGAACTCTTTCTCAAAAAACCTTTTCCCATATAAAAGCTGCCGGACGAAGGATTCACCGGACGGAATGTTACAGTCGGCTTCCACCCACATGGAGCCCTCCACCTCCCACTGACCGTCGGCGACCTTCGCTTTGATCGCTTCGAACAATTCCGGGTCTTCCTCCTTGACCCATGCGTAAAGCTGAGGTTGACTTTGCAGGAAGGTGTAGTCAGGATAAAGATCCATCAACCTTAGGACTGTGTAGAATGTCCTCCTTGCCTTTTCCTTCGTGTGCTTTGTACGCCACAGCCAGGCAAGGTCGATATGGGAGTGGCCGATGGCATGAATGGATACATCCGAATGCTTGGGAAGGTTATCCACTTCCAGTAACAGGACAGAACGGGCAGCATAAAGGGTTTGATAAAAGGCCTCACCGCCCCTGTCCGACCAGTCGATCTCACGGAATGCCCGGTTAAGGATGGCCAAAAGGTTGGAACGAACAGGGTCGTTCTCATCTTGCTGCTTAATAGAATCCAGTATCGCCTTGGCTTTGAAAAAAAGATCATCCACTTTTTCATCCAGGTACCCCCACCAGGCTTCCTTTAACCGGTAATACTGGTCAGCAGGCTGACCGCCACCTTCCAGTCCTGACCAAAGCTGTATGGAGATATCGAGGGAGTCATATGCAGGCAGGATGACTTCTTTATGGTTGGAATCGACTCCTTGGAACGGCTTCCCGTTCACATAGAGGAGGGACTCGAATCCTGAGTTGTTCCCTCCTCCTGTCCTTCCCAGATCAAGGAAGAGGACAGCCTTGTTTCCTTCCCATTCTTCCGGGATAGACAGGGACGTATTCAGCCACAGATATTTGTCCCTTCCTGACCAGGTATCGTTTACGGTCATCGTTTGATCTGAATAGCCTTCAGGGAAAATGTTCTCTTTTCCTTTTGGGGGCTCATGAAGACGGAAAGAGTCGATGCCCCTTATATCCCGGTATCGCAGGCGATCCAACTCGTTCAATCTGTTTTCTAGCTTTTGGATAGGATAAAACATATGGAACCTCCATTCAAGAATTTTTACGGATACGTGCCAATGGACTTTCCGGTACGAAAATCCCGATTTCGCTTAGAATGAATTCACTAAACATGGAATTGGCCCACGCAAACCAAGAACGAGTGAACTCTTCCGGACGATCGGCATCGAAGCCCTCATGCATATAGAGGGTGGATGCGTGTGTATTCTTGAACATCTCGAGGATCCTTCCTTTTTCCTCTTTAGAAGTCGCCGTCATTCCCTGAATGGCCAGGCTGATAGGCCAGATATAATGATCAGGTGTGTGGGGGCTTCCGATTCCTTCCGCCTTCTTCCCTTCATAGAAGTATGGGTTATGGCGACTTAGAATGAACTTACGGGTATTTCCATACGTTTCATCAGAAACATCTGTATATCCAAGATACGGGATGGCCAATAGGCTTGGTACGTTGGCGTCATCCATCAAGTTGTATCGTCCGTCCCCATCGGTTTCGTACGCATAGATTTCCCCGAAGACCGGATGGTCCACTTTAGCGAATGTTTCGATACCGTTCTTTATTTCAACCGAAAGCTGCTCCATTTGACGAGCGAGCTGATCTTCCTTCATTTCCTCAAGCATTTCCTTTGCATACTCCAGTACCACAGCTGCGAACATGTTGGCCGGTACAAGATATCCGTACAAGCACGCGTCATCACTAGGTCGGAATCCGGACCACGTCATACCTGTCTTCACGGAGTACCCGCCTTTTCCTTCCCTCAGGAGAGTATCCGATACGCGGCAGTTCTCCCGTTCAAAGAGATACGGAGATTCTGCCTCATGATCCTGTTCCACTTTCCATACATCATGGATGACCGTCAGCACTTCTTTTAGTCGGTCATTTAATACGCTCCCATCGCCTGTCGCCTTCCAATAAAGGTACGTCAATTGAATGGGATAACAGAGGGAGTCCACTTCATATTTACGTTCCCAGATCCAAGGAGTCATCTCCGTACGATCGGCCTGGTGACCTTGATTGTCTGCCGTCCGGTTGAAGGCATTCGCATAAGGGTCCAGAAGAATATACTTCCATTGGCGCTCGATGACCCCTTTCAGCATAGCGGCAATCTCCGCATCTTCTTTCGCAAGAACCAAATAGGGACGTACCTGGGCCGATGAATCCCGGAGCCACATGGCCGGGATGTCACCCGTTATCACAAAGGTTCCATCCTCATCCTTCTTCAATGTCGTTTGATACGTATTCAGGAAGCAGTTTTCGAATAATTCATAGACTTCCGGATCATGGCTATAGGCCGACTTTACTTTATTTATAATCGTTTGAAACGATGCTGGTATTACTTTTTCACTCATGGTCAATCACTCCTCGTCAGTTTGAATTAAAACAGTGATAATTTCTTTAGGGCGGATGACCTTCACTGCGTTTCCGAGTCCAAGAAGTTCTTTCTTTTCTTCCAGAATCGTAGAAAGATAGACTTCATCTCCCTCCACTCTCAGTTCCTGCGGTTCATCCGTCGGGTTGAACCACCTTGCAATGGTCCCCATTCCTTCCTCTGCAGGCTTACATGCGGTCAAGGTTAAAGCATCACCGGACCATTTAAGTAGATTGCCAGTCTGTTCATTGCTGCCTCCGCTTTGTTCCACTTGAATAACCGTCGGAGTCAAGGGATAGTGATAGGCTTCATTGAAAGCACGTGACTCTATGACATTTCCTCCATGGGGGATCACCATAAATTCCGCTTTATGAAGACCAAGGCACTGTGCTTCCGGTGTTTCAAACACCCCCCAGTCCCCGAGCTCCCCAACGGAACGGAGCAGTGTGACCGCAATGGATTTCCCGTCGACGATTTCATATTCATGAAGACCCTTCCCTGCAATCGTCAACCCCTTCTCGTGGTCATTCAAGCTGACAAACCTTTGCATATGGTGATCGAAAGCGGGATTGATCCACTGACTTTCCGGTCGATTTGGACGCTTTACCACTTCAAACACACTATCGGCAAAGTGATACTGATTCCCTGTTCCAACGGGAAACAGTGCACGCAAACGATGGTCTTTTGCTTGATTGTCGATGGTCACTTCGACCTTCAGCCCTTTAGAACCCTTTTCAAGAATGAGCAATGTTTTAAAGGTCAGGACCACTTCTTCCTCATGTCGTCCCGCTTGACGATCTGGGTGCCAGACCAGGTCCTGCCGCTCAATGTCTAATTGTTCATCGGCTTGCTTCGGGACAGATATCCTGGACTCGATCTCAACGGATGCACGATACGGGTTATTTTCTACAATGTTCAAGGTAGAGATTTGCTGTTTGGTCGTGAAGGCGATACCGTCACTGCTTGCTTTGAACATATACTCGTTCCCGATATCCCCCATGTCTTCATACATACCAAGGTTTTCATAATGGAAGCCCGTTTGTTTGTCCAAAAGTGAATAGGTTCCGTTCTCATGAACGGTCACGCACATATGCTCATTTTCAAGCTTATGTTCTGATGCATGCCACATAAGATTCTCCTCATGAGGCGCATCCTCAACAGGTACTAAATAACACGTTTCATACCCAATATGAATCGAGGTTTCTAATGCAAAGGTTATGTCTATTTCCTTCGCATAATAAGGTTTTCTGAATCCATCTCCAGGGAGGTCGTAACCGAATGAGATACCCTTTTCTTTCACATGGACAGGGATCGTTGAACCATCCCCTCTCTCCATGACAAACGAAGGGAGTGGAATGCTTTTCAACTTATTCGGGATCTGACGAAAATCCAGTTCATCGAAATAGATTTTCTGAACCATCACTTTTTCCCGAATGACCCGTGTAGAAGGTTTTCCATCCGTGAAAAACAGAATAAGGGGAATCGCGTCGGGGTGATGATGTGTTGTGGAGATACCCGATGCAATCTCACGCGCCTGCTCCGTTACATATCTCATAACCCCTTTCTCAACCTTCTCGAAACGGGTCTCCATTTCCCGATGGACGCTATCTACACTGCATCCGCAAATACTGTCATGAGGATGATTCTCCATCAGCATCTTCCAATAAAATTCCGCAAAATCACGGTGAAGTTTTTTGTCTTCTACCATGAGCCCCATCGGCTCCAATACTCGCTCCAATAGAGTCTGACAGCGGTCATTCGCCTGCTTTAAATAGATCCTCGCAGAGGCCGTGTTCACAAGGGTCGACCATCCATCCGTTTTTTGGTTCCTGAGTTCCCCGTGAATGGTTTGAAGCTCATCCGGCAGCTCCTTCTTCACCTCGTCTATATACTCCTTGAAACTTGAATGCTTGAATGTGACGCCCGTTATGAGCTCATTGGCCGTCGCAATGGCTTCCACAATATCCTTTTGCAGAGGTTGATGGTCACAGCCATTCATAAATAACAATTGGGAAGTCGAAGCAAATTTCTCCGCGTCTGAAAGCTTCTTTTTCCAAAATTCTTCAGCCTCCCCTTGATCGGCAGGTATTTCATTTCCATTGGAATACCAATTGGCGAATAAGATCCCCAATACATTCGAGCCATCGGGAGCCTGCCACTTCATTTCTGAATATGGGGAAGAGAATTCATCATTGTGATGAACCTGATTATTGAACCCTGTCGGTGTCACCCCTCTACCGAAAGCAGCCACATCAATGTTTGCCTGCTGTAATAATTGCGGGGCCTGACCGTAAATCCCAAAGGTATCAGGGAAATATCCCAGCGTCCCCTCTTGCCCGAATTTCTTCGTATCTTTCATTCCATAAAGCAAATTCCGTACATTCGCTTCAGAGCTCGTAAGAAATGCATCCTGCAAGATATACCAAGGACCGATGATCAAACGTCCTTCACGGATATATCGTTTGACTTCTTCTCCTTTATCAGGACGCACCTGCAGGTAGTCATCGACCATAATCGTTTGGCCATCCAGGTGAAAACTGTGGAAACCCGGATCTTGTGCCAATTGCTCTAATAGATCATCAAACAGCTTGACTAAGTAATAACGGTGTTCCTCGAGTGACATATACCATTCCCGGTCCCAATGGGAATGAGAAATAATATGAGCGGTTTTGTTCTTCATCATGACTCTCCTCCAATCATTTCGACGTGCAATTGTTTATAGCGGTTCATCGATACTTTCATCACCCAATAGGCAGGCATGACACCCAGGGCAAAAGGAATCAACCCGGGCATTTGATAAATCAGGTATCCTACCATCGTTAAGCCGATGGAGAGGATGAGGTTCTGCTTGAAGCTAATGATCGTCATAATGAACGGCTGGTACAGGTAATGCTTAAACGACTGATCAAAATGAACGTAATAGGGAAAGAAATACAGAAATGAGAATACATACAGGATACATATGAATAAAATGAGCACCGTGCTGAATAAAGCCATGATGCCTTTTAACTGAGTAACAAGATAGAGATCCACTGATAAGAACAGACCTACACTAAAATAGATCCAGCCCAGACTGTTAACCTTCCAGAAATTCCGTTTGTAATAATGATGGTATTCATTGAAGAAAGGTTCATCCCGTCCACCTTGCAACCACTTTCTCGTAATGGCAAATAACGAAACGGTGGCAGGAAAGATCCCCAATACCACACCACCCATTACTATGTGTAACAACCATGAAAGATTAAGTTGAATCGCCTTCCAGATCCACAGGCTCGCATCTGTAAACAAATCACCAAGTCGACTAAACACGAAGATCCTCCTTTCTGTATTCTCTCAGCCACCCATACGCAGCTCCGACTAATTGAGCTTCATCCAGATAGTGACACAAAGAGATGGAGGGCCGTACCTTGGCAATAGGCTTCGCTTCCAATAACCGGTCCATCCGTTGCTCCAGCTCTTCTAAAAAATCAGGCTGTCTGGTAATGCCTCCCCCTACCAAAATCTTCTCGGGATCCACTATGTACTGGATGTTGAAGATTCCGATGGCGAGGGTAGAAAAAAAGGAATCCAATGATTTCCGAGCTTCTACATGGTGCTTGCCAGCTTGTTCAAATACCCGCGGTCCCGTCCACCCTTCGAAATAAGGGGGTTGATGCTTCAGCCTTCTTGAAAGGGCAGAGGATGAACCCATCTCACTCCATGTCTCATAAACATTTTCATGAGTGTCACTTGCTAAAATCGAGTAGCCGAATTCGCCGCCATGAAGATTGGCTCCCTTGACGAGTTTCTTGTTCATAACAAGAGCCCCGCCAACTCCCGTGCCACATACGATACAGGCAAACGTTTCACATTCTCTTGCCGCCCCTTTCCAAAGCTCTGAAAGGGCGGCACAATTGGCGTCATTCTCCATGAAAACCGGCAACTCATACCTCTTACTGAGCAAATGTTTGACATTATGTTCATGTATAAATGGCACAGCACTGTAGCCTAAGACATGTCCAGTGTCCGTCACACTCCCAGGACTGCTAATGCTTAAGCCAATCAAAGAATACTTCTTCATGCGCTTATAATATTGGTCGATCACGTCACAAAACTCTTCGATTGATTGAGGGGTTGATACTTCTTCTTTCTCAACCGGCTGACCCGTAATGGAAATCAGCGCAAGTTTGATAAAGGTCCCCCCGATATCAATGGTTAATAGAAACTCCATTTCTTCACCTCATTCCGGAAGCTGATTTGATTCGGCAAGTACCTTGAACCAGTCTGCACTTTTTTTCTTTTTCCTTCTTCCGGTCTCCAAATCCAGTTCAACGAGGCCATACCTATTTTTGTACTCATTCAGCCATGACCAGTTATCAATGAAGGTCCATACATGATACCCATAACAATTTGAGCCTTCTTCTATTCCTTTGTGAAGCCACTTTAGATGATTGCACATGAATTCAATCCGGTAGGAATCCTGAATCATCCCTGAAGAATCTCTAAACCTTGCTTCACCTTCCACTCCCATCCCATTCTCTGCGATATACCAGGGGATGTTCCCATATTGGTCTCTTACTGTCAGGGCAATATCATACATGCCTTTTTCGTATATTTCCCATCCGCGATGTGGATTCATTTTCGCTCCGTCCCATTGATAAGGTTCGAAATAGTGATCAAGTGTGCCGGCCGAAGCAGGTGAGCCTGCCTTTACCCTCCTTGGCTGATAATAATTAACACCTAGAAAGTCCACGGTATACTCTTTCAATAGTTGGAGGTCTCCAGGAAAGGAACGAACGTGAATGTGTTCTTGTTCGATGAAGGACAACAACTCCTCCGGGAACTCTCCCTTCACTACCGGATCTAAAAAGCTCCGATTAAACAGTACATCTGCCCACATAGCCGCTTCCACATCTTTAGGGCTATCAGAACGGGGATAGCTTGGCGTTAAGTTCAAAATGATCCCTATTTTGCCCGAGTTGTTCCTCTCCTTAAATGCCCTCACTGCTTTCACATGGGCCATCAACGTATGAAAGCCTGCCTGAAAGGCTCGATTGAGATTGAATACTCCCGGCAGATGCTTATCATTTAAATAACCCATCTCTATAGGTACAATGGGCTCATTGAACGTGACCCACTCCTCTACAAGGTCCCCGAATCGTTCAAATGCCACCTTAGCGTAAAACTCAAATTCATCCACCACTTCCCGATTGTCCCAACCGCCTTTCTCGTACAACCGAAAGGGCATATCGAAATGAAACAAATTGACAATGGGCTTAATCCCACTTTCGTTCAGCCGCTTAAATACATCCCTGTAAAAGGCAACCGCCTCTTCGTTCACTTGAATGCCATCAGGCAATAACCGGGACCATGAAATCGAGGTTCGAAAGGAATTAAAGCCTATTTGCTTCATCGTGACGATGTCTTCTTTATAGTGTGCATAAAAGCCTGAAGTGTCTTCCGGCCCCATCTGCTGAAAGAAACGTTCGGGCTCCTTCTGAAACCAGTAATCCCAAACATTCTGAGCCTTTCCTTCACTACTCCCCGCTCCCTCCATCTGTGGTCCCGAAGAAGCCGCCCCCCATAAAAAACCATCAGGAAATCCCATTTATACCACCCTCTCTAGAAATCGCTTACATTTACTCTTAAAGCCATCATATAAAGAATAAAAAGGAGTTGGAATATGTTCACTCCAACTCCTTTAATAAACGCATGAAAACTTTAATAATGACACCTTTGTGGATGGGTGGATGAGGGTCATGTTCTGGAACGGTGTCGTTCTCACGAAACAATCAACCTACCATTCTCTGTTCCCCTGAGGTATGCCAAAATATAAAAAACGCAAAGCCTATAAGCTCTGCGCCATTCTTACAACCTATCAAACATGAGATACAATCAACTCGACCCGTCCTTCGATCTCGCACGTCTCGACATCCGCGGGTAAAATGAAATGATCTCCTTTTGTCAGACAATATTCTTCTCCATGGACTTTCAGCATTCCGTTTCCGTTCAATACACTTGCCAGCTGAAATGGCTGGTCCTGCAGAAATGCGGCATGCCCGTCTACTTGCCATTTGTATACGGTAAAGTATTCCGTTTCCACAAACTTAGTGGACTCGACTCCTTCACGCGTTTCCACAACTGGCTTAACAGCTTCAAACCTGTGCGGGATCGTCGTCACTTCAATGGATTTATCGATATGCAGTTCCCGGGTGTTCCCTCCCCCATCCTTTCGGTCATAGTCATACACACGATAGGTCGTATCTGAGCTTTGCTGTGTTTCGAGGACCAACGTTCCTTTGCACAGGGCATGGATCGTGCCACTTGGAACATAGAAGAAGTCACCAGGCTTCACAGGAATGCGTCGGAGAAGTTCACTCCACTTACCGTTTTCAATCATGGAAACGAATTCTTCCTTCGTTTGAGCTGTATGCCCGAAGATCATTTCAGCACCCTCTTCACAATCAATGATATACCAACATTCGGTTTTACCCAGTTCACCGTTTTCGTGTTCATTCGCGTAAGCATCATTCGGGTGAACCTGCACAGAAAGATCCGCATTCGCGTCTAATATCTTCTTTAATAATGGAAACACGGGGGAAGGGTGCTTGCCGAATAGCTCACGGTGTTCTTCCCAAAGCTCACCAATGGTCTTTCCTGCGAACTCTCCGTTGATTACGGTACTCTGCCCATTGGGATGGCCGGATATAGCCCAGCACTCTCCTGTTTCATCAGATGGAATATTGTAGTTAAATCGCTCTTTTAAAGCCGTACCTCCCCAAATTCTCTCTTGAAATACGGGTTGTAGAAATAGTGGCTGGTTCATGATATCCTCCTTATTCAATTGATCTTATTCACTTAATCCAGTTGAAGTTATATCTTGATGCCTAGCATATTCGTACTCGTTACACTCCATTCCGACTAATTGCCTTACGGAACATGTTCTACCCTCAAGTAGACTTTCTATCAGATTGACATTTGATCATCGGTAGCGGCGTATTCTGTATGACCGCTTCCCTTCCAGCTTCTTGTCACTCCTTATCTCTATCGCTTGACTATCCCAAACGATGGTCGACACCTATAAAAAGGCCAAAATCGACAGGCGATTTTGGCAGCATTCCATTCTACATCCCTACTACACTACTAATATCCATAAACCTCCAACTCATAAATACGTGCAGCTTGGTCCCCTGTTTGGGTAGGTTCGTTTATCGATAAACGAACGAAGCGAGCTTCCGTCACTGCTATCGTATGCTCGGTTACAGCGGCCTGATTATCATCCACGCTTACGTTCTCTTTCCACGTTTCTCCATCCATACTTGTCTCTATGACAAAGGATTTCGTGTTGAACGCCGGGGATTCTCCTCCTGCTTCAGCATGTTTCACGATGAATTTGGATAGATGATGTGTATCCCCCAAGTCAACGACCATCCACTGATCCGTACCAAGCGCACACCATTTACTGTTATTCTCCACTTCCCCATCAACAGCCTTGTCTGCCCCTTCACTTGGAGCACAGGCACCACTTGATTCAGTCGATTTATTCAAGGCGACATTTCTAGTCGCATCCGCGTCTTCAGAGACATAAATATAAGCTTGTTTCGTCATGACATCTTCTCCCGAGGTATTCCGAGCCGTCAGGGTTACGGAAAATAACCCCTCTTCGGGATAGTGAACGACAGGGTTCTCCTCTGAACTAACCTCCGGCTGACCGCCTTCGAACTGCCATTCCCACTCTTCCGTTACTTCTGAAGCTTCGCTAAAGAACTGGACCTTATCCCCCGGTCGCACAACCGTTTGATCGACCCGAAAGTCTGCTTCCGGTTTTGGGTAGGCAGGCCAATCCATCGTGACCACACTGCCTTCCCCTCTTACAAGCTCCTCACTGACTGGTACCAACTCATAAGAAGTGGCTGCTTCTTTTCCATCCCTTTTCAAGTCATTCAAGGCAAGGACATGGTTCGGGGTTGCCCCTACCCACTCCTTGGAGCCATCCGAATAAAGTCTGTACACCTCATACTGTTTCACGTCATCCATCTCATTCCATGACAACCGGACATCCGCATATAGCCCATCATTGAAATGAGTTTGAGAGACCTCAAGCCCCGTTGGCTTTTTCGGCTTATCTTTTTCTTCTTTATCGTTGTAAATCTTGATTTCTCCAATATGGATTTCATAGTCCCCAGGTTCTTTCACCTTATCGAAGTGAAGGGAAACGGCAGAAAGATGTTGTCCCTTGAATTTCGTCAGGTTAAACGTTTGTGTGACCCACCCCCCGCGACTCTTCTTTTTCACTTCCATCAATGAAGTCTTATCTCGATCAAAGTCCAGTTGCACGTCCATCTCCGGTTTCTTTTCATCCGTTTTGTACGTAATCGAAAATTTCGTATCTTTGGTAATCACCACATCTGTTTCATAAAGGGACAGGGTGGTCTTACTGGTCTCATCACGGTTTCCATGAACTTTCAATGAGCTTCCACCATAGTAAGACGTACTCCAATCAAAGGCTGGATTCAATAATTCACCTTCTCCGTCCACTTTCCAACGCCAAGTCGGTAAAATGTCTTGGAGACTTCGGTTATTCCACTCCTGTTCGGATGACTTCTCCCCGTCAATGGCGAAGAATTCTCCACTTCCCGTATTGAAATTCGTCGTGAATGGAAGCGACTGGATCGTTGTCTTTTTAGTAAAATGACTTGCAATCCCTGGCCAGTTCACTTCAGGGTCCCCTGTCCAAAACGCTTCTTCTTTTTGATAAAACTCGTTCATAGCATTTGATGATTTAAATGCCCAATCTGGGCGATAAATACCAAGGGATGTCCAAAGAGAGCCGTCTTCTTTGACTAAATTGTCCCACTTTACAGAGGTCTTAGTCCCATTGGCTTCCACATCAATTCCCGCATACAAATCATAAGGAGATCGTCCGATTTCCAACGCCTTTTCGTACGAGCGTTCCTGACTTCCACCTCTCCACCAGAAATTCAGGAACATACTATCGGACACACGTCGGTCCTCATCTTGCAGGAAGTACGTATTCTCATCCGTCAAATAGTTCTGCCAATCGATATCGCCTGATTTCACCATGGAGTCATACCACATAATCTCAAAGTCCGTTGGCTTATTTTCCTGAAGATAGAGAAGGAACTCTTGCATCTTCTCCGCTTGTTCCCCGTCTCCACCCTCGGTCTCCTGGTTAATAAACCATCCGTCAAATCCATAATAATCCGCCACTTCAAGCAATTTGTCGGCAGCCGGGAACGAACCATCCTCCCGCTGTGTCAGCATTTGGTCGACCCACTCTTCTTTTCCGCCATACACTTTCGGCGGGAAGAAGACATTCCCTAATATCGGTACACCGTTACGGTGAGAAGCATCAATCACATCAGCACTCGGGGGCACGATGATACCTTCCCCGGAAGAGCCTGCCCAGTACACCATTACGTCCACATATTGCCAAAAGGCAAATGTATTCGCATAAAACTCTTTACCTCCTTGAGAAGGTACACCGCTCGTATGAGGATTTAAAGCAGATAAAGCTACAACGCGTGGAGCATTGTTCCTGTCACTTGACTCCACCCGTTTTGCCAGAGGAACCATGGACCTGTTGTAGGCTGCGTCCGGATCCTGCTCAGGAGACCACTCCAGAAGCTCTTCCGGATACCAATGAGAAGAAGTGGGACCTTCCGCCGATACTGCCAAGGGAAAAAGAAACAAGACAAAAAACATGAGACTTCCAATAATCCTTTTTTTACCGTTCTTCATTCCTTCACTCACCCTCCATTTATGATTGATTCACAGACTTACTGCCTCGTTCTAACCCACCCCCTCTTCCAATTCGAAACCACCAATCCCAAATTTGTTAACGCTTACAATAATTGAGAAAAGCAGACTGATTAGATTTAATTTAGTCGAGACGGATATAGGAATCAATCGCTCTGGAGGATGTTGTAAAGTATGAACAGCTAATCTTTAAATTTTACAGTGGGACAGGGGGACAGGTTCCTTGTCCCAGAATTCAAATAGGACAGGGGAACATGTTCCTTGTCCCCCTGTCCTTCTCTCTTCTTTGGGACAGGGTGCCTGTCCCCATGTCCCATCTCGCTAAAACCCCAAGTGAAACTCTTATTTTGATTCTATGGAAATGTACAACAGCCAAAACTGTAAGCACCAGAAGGCTTATGACATACTTTGTAGATATTAAGTCGGTAAAAAATACCCCAATTGTAATAGAATTCATGTGAGTATACAATTCAATCAATTATAGAAAATGATCTATAAAACTAGTACGTCCACCTCAGCGAGTCTCCCTGCTTACCTCAATACTTACTACAACCATTCATCCATACTTGTTTTCCAGCAAAATACTTGAAGGGTGGTGATGACATTTTTAATAGCACCAATACAGTTCAGTTGATACCTATTTCTGGACTACTAATCGTTTCCCTGCTTTGAAGAATTTTCATTGCTTCTTTAGATCGATCATCTTCCTAATAGAACCAAAGTAGCCGGAACATGAAGAAGACATGATTTTAATTTAGTTGATGTGGGGGAAATTTGATGAAACCAAGATTATTTCAGTCAAGAAAGAAATCAAAGCTTAAAAAGAGTACATACCTTTTAGTTACAGCGACTCTCCTTTTATCCATTTACACACCTTTTACTAGTGTAATAGAGAATACCCAGGCGGCTTCAAAGGATTCCACTGTAGACCTATTATCTTCCTTGTCAGAAGAGCAACGAAAGGCTTTAAAAAAATTAGAGGCGACTCAAAATGAAGGGTTACTAGGTTTTGAACCGAGGGACTTACTGATAGAAGCAGACACAACGGTCATCATTGAATTCCAATCAAAACCTGAAGAAATCTCCAGACTTACCTCTGCATTACAAGGGATAGATCTTTCAACGAAGGAAGCCAGGGAGAAGGTACAAGGTGAGCATCAAGAATTTAAAGCCTATGCTAAAAAGAACAACATCAAAATAGAAAAAACCTATCAGACAGCATTTAATGGAATGGCGGTAACATTGGCAGCCGACAAGATTGAGACATTATTAGAGCTCGATGAGATTAAAGCCATTTATAAAAACAATACGTTTTCGATTGAACCAGAACAAGAACAAGAAAACAATCAAGAGCCCTTTACACCACATATGGCAGACAGCATCCCGTTTTTAGGAATCGATCGACTCCATGAGGAAGGCATCACAGGAAAGGGAGTAAAAGTGGGCGTAATCGATACGGGGATTGATTACCATCACCCGGATCTAAAGGATGCGTTTGCAGGTGGTTATGACATCGTGGATAACGACGATGATCCCATGGAGACGACCTATGAGGATTGGAAAGCATCGGGACGTCCCCTTGTAGACAATTTTAATTTTTACTATACCTCTCATGGAACTCATGTATCAGGTACCATCGCAGCTCAAGGTAAAAACACCGGTGGAGTGACTGTGAAGGGTGTTGCCCCTGATGTTCAATTGTACGGCTACCGGGTATTGGGTCCTTATGGATCTGGGCAGTCGGAAGACATTATCGCCGGGATTGACAGAGCCGTTTCAGATGGGATGGATATCATCAACCTCTCCTTAGGGATGACCGCGAATGAACCCTTTGATCCAACGAGCATTGCCATTAACAATGCCGTATTGAGTGGAGTTGTGGCCGTCGTTTCAGCAGGAAACACCGGTTCAAAGGCGTACTCACTGGGTACACCCGGGGCAGCTGCCTATGCACTGACTGTAGGTGCCAGTTCCACTTCCCTGCCGATTGTAAACTTTACAGCATCAGACGGAAAAGATGTATCTATTGAACTGCAAGAATACGCCAATGATTTCGTCACCGATTTACGCTCGTTTGAGAACCAGTCGTTTGACATTGTAGACCTTGGGGATGGAAAAAGAAGTGACTACGATGGGAAAAATGTTGAAGGAAAAGTCGTACTGGTCAATCGTGGAGTCATTGGTACACAAGATAAAATTGTCTATGCACAGGAACACGGTGCGAAAGCGCTATTAGTCTATCATAATGACCCTGAAGCAGAAGAATTTTCTTACTATACGGGGGAAGATCACCGTTATGTTCCCACCTTTTACATGAACAATCAAGATGGACTGGAGCTAAAGGATCTTCTTCATTCTGGTGAGGCAAAACTCGTGTTTTCAAACTACACAGTGAGTTATACGAAAGAGGATGAACTTGCCGAATTCAGCTCACGGGGCCCTTCCAGGGAAAATATCGATATCAAACCAGAAGTGACGGCACCAGGGGTAAGCATTCTTTCTACGGTACCGGCCTATTCCGTGTTCAACGCTGCCTCATCCGATTACCAATTTGCCTATGACCGTTATTCAGGTACATCCATGGCTGCCCCACACGTAGCGGGAATTGCAGCTCTTATGCTTCAGAATAACCCTGACCTTCAACCGGCAGATATTAAAACACTCTTAATGAATACATCGGTTCCTTTAAATGGTGAATATAGTGTGTTTGATATCGGGGCAGGGAGAGTAAGTCCTTACGAGGCCATTCATTCAGAGGTAGAATTGAAAGTCATGGATAAGACCCCTATGATCGATCATGGAGAGAAAGTAGAGTTAGACGAAATAACCGGCGGGCTCAGCTTCGGCTCTTATTTTCCAGATGAAGGACATGTTCGTACACAAAGATCGATTACCATTGAGAATAAGGGAAAGAAGAAAAAACAGTTTGATGTTTCAGTAGAATTCACTGAAACTTCCTTGGATGCTGAAGAAAATGGCGTACAAGTGATCGTCGACGATATAGTGAAAGTAAAATCGAATTCTGAAACAAAGACAAATGTTTTCTTAACCGTTCCAAAGACTGCTGAAATTGGCATGTATGAAGGCTATATTACGTTTGAAAACAAAGTAGACCAAGAAGAAAGCTATCGAATTCCATTTGCCTTCAGGACCATGGAAAGCGGTTTCCATTTCACTGAGCTTTCTTCTCCTGCCATTTCACCCCCTTATGTTCATGTGAAACGGAACTACTTTGCTAAATCATGGGTGGATCTTCAATTCAGCTTCAAGTCACCTATGAAAAAAATAGACTTTGTCTTAACAGAAGGGAACACCGGGGAAGACCTGGGTTACCTGGGGTCACTTAATCTTGAATCTGCTTACGACGGCATACATTATCTGGTCAGCGACGTATTTAATGGAGAGTACTTCCGATTTACCGATGAGGAAGAACAACCGATCGCCTCAAAGACTACGAAAGCACAGCCAGGTTTTTATAAAATCAAAGCAATCGGAACCAGTAAGCGGGATCTAGTGTTTACACAGGAAATGAATATTTTCATAGATCCTAAGAACCCAACCTTGTGGAGTGCATTAGATGAAAACGCGTCCCCTGTCATTGAATATCCAGCCAATCAAGAAGAATACACGTTGGCCGTGAAAGTGCACGATTCTGAAATTGATCAAATGATAAGTGCGGGGATGAACGTAGATCAAAGCTTGAATACAATCAATTATTCCATCAATAACAATTACAACCCTGTACTGCCGGTGGCAGCTGATGGATCCATTTCTCTGAAGGTACCGTTGGACGCGAACAAACCTTTTATGAGCTATGCTATCTTTGCAAATGACGCAGCTAATAATAGGAGTGAAAAGAAGACCTATTATTTTATTAAAGAAGGAATGCCATACGGATACATGGATTCTAACGCATCGACGGTAAACATGGGAGACACGTTCACGACCACTCTAGTCGTAGACAACGTAAAAGATCTGGTATCAGGAAAATGGACTATCCCGAATTTCGCGAAGTATTTTGACGTCGTGGACGTTCGACCGAATGTGCAGTTGAGTGATGACGCTAACCCCGTCGTGAATTCAGAACTTCAAGGAAACAATCTCAACGTTACATTGGATGTTGATCATCCCATGAGCGGAGAGCTAAAGGCAGTCGACCTCGAAATCAAAGTAAAAGATTCCAGTTTCCAAGTCATCGGAGAAATGAAGCCAACCTTTACGTACACGAACCATCTTGATGAGGGAAAAACGATTCCTTTTGCTTCAGAATCCATCAACATTGTTCCAACTTATTCGGAGCTTATCGGAAGGGTTAGTTCGCGTGGCGTAAGCTTCGGTTTAGACTGGACAACCGTGGGAGCCACCATCAACCTCCAGTATCCAGACGGGACCGAATATGACGGAACAGGCAGTGTGAATCGATATGGCGATTTTGTCCTATCTAAGTTGCCTATCACATCAGAACCATTCCGATTAGACATTTCCTTACCGGGACATTTTACCGTACATCAATCAGCGGGAGTCGGTGTACAAATGGGTGATGAGGTCCTTGGTCAACAAATAAACCTATTTACGTTCTATCCAACACCAGGCGATGTGAACCAAGATGATACCATTGACATTCTCGATGCCTTGCTCATCAAAGAGAACTGGCATTCAACGAATCGCAATGCGGACATCAATTTCGATAGAACAGTAGACAACAAAGACCTTAATTGGGTAGTCCAGAACTACTTACTGCAGAATCCGGATGTCCAAGATCCTCCTGAGCCACAAACAGAAAGTGAAGGAGTCACACTTGAGGACATCTTGGAAGAATTGGGTGTGAATTAGGGACACGGGGACAGGTTCCCTGTCCCAGAATTCAAAAAAAGACGAGGGAAATCATCCCCTCGTCTTTTTACTTTTGGAGCAGTTCCTCTGTCCCTATCTTAATCAAACGGTCGTTTAGATCTAAATCGCACAAGCGGAGGGCTTTGGACTTTCTAATCAAACGTTTGTTTAAACAAATCTATTGGGACACGGTGCCTGTCCCCCCGTCCCCCTTCCTCCGCCGATAAACCACCTTCGATAACACCACACTGCATTCATACAACAACAATAAAGGAACAATCACGAGAACATCTGATAAAAAATCAGGAGGCGTAATCAAAACAGACGTCACAATCAGAAAGAAATAAGCATACTTCCTCGTCTTTTGTAAGCGATAAGGGTTCAATACCCCGATGCTTGTGAGAAACATGATGACGACCGGCAGTTCAAACAAGAAACCAAATGGCAGCGTCATACTGATCATGAAGCGAAAGTATTTCTCCACGGTAAAGAACTCCATGAACATATCCCCGGATAAAGACAATAGAAAGTCAAGAACGATGGGAAAGATCAGAAAGTATCCCATGCAGATGCCCAGAATGAAAAGGATGAATAATGCCGGGATGTAGGCAAGGGTCACTTTCCGCTCATGTTCATGTAAGGCTGGCCGGACAAAGAGCCAAATCTGATAAGCGGCCACTGGAATGGTTCCGGCAAGGGCTACGACACTCGACAGCAGTAAATACACCCATAGGATGTCACTCGGTCCCAGAACGGCTAGCTTGATCGGGAAATCCTGGATGAACCATTCATATAGATCCCGGATATAATAGAAAGCAATCAGAAAAAACACCACAAATGTAGCAAGTGTGATGATCAGTCGTTTGCGCAATTCTTCCAAATGTCCAATTAAGTTCAAATCCATCTTCTCCATACATACACCTCTGGTTGGGAAAAAATCTTTAGTAAAGCTTAATGGTATAAACCCTTACTCCCTAAAATAATAGAAGGTGCAAGTAACGAATACCTGCACCTTACCATCGATCGATCATTCATTTACTTTTCATTGTTGGTTTTGGATTCGCGGCTTTCAGACTCGCCATCTGAAACCAATTCCCTCGTAGACTTTTTAAATTCCCTTAAGGTCGATCCGAAGGCTCTTCCGATTTCAGGGAGCTTGGATGGGCCGAAGATGATAAGCGCAATGACTAAAACCAATATCAAGCCCGGTATTCCAATATTTTGAATCATTCATGTCCCCTCCTCACCATGATATTTTCGTAGCGTGTAAAATTCAATCCATTATCCGTTCATTTTTGGGTTCTTTCCATTCGGCTTCACACCATCAAGAGAACCGGATGCCACATTCCCCTTATAGAGAACGGCATCACATTTAGGCAGGCGGGCCACCGTTTCAGCGGAACAGCTTGCAGGAACAAGGACGGCTGTTGCTTCATCCCCCACCTTCGGCCATACTTGTTTACCCGACTCATTCAATGGTGTGATCCCTCCGGTTGCCAGAGAAAGTGCCCGTGACAGTTTGTACTCACTGGACCAGCCATACAGTTCGGCAGCCCGGTGTGCCTTATGAAGGATGTCCCCGATCCCAAATGGTGACCAATGATCGGTGATACTGTCATTTCCAAGCATGACGTTTACATTCTGCTCCTGAAGCATCGGAATCGGCATGACGCCTTTCCCGTTCGGTACATGGGAGGCAATGGAAATGCCCAATGATGCCAGGCGGTTCGCCATCTCCACGTCAGCGCCAGGTGCCAAGTCTGCAAGGGCGAACGCGTGACTGATGGTTACTTTTCCTTGAAGGCCCGCTTCCTCAGTCAGATCGGCTAATCTGCGTATCGCCTTTAGACCGGTTTCCCCTCCCTCATGAAGGTGAATATCGATCCCGGCCTGATAATCAGCCGCAATTTGTACCATGGTTTGCAATGACTTTTCCATATCTCCATCGACTTTGGTTGGATCGAGTCCGCCGACATGTGTCACGCCAAGCTGCATAGCCTCACGTATGAGTCCTTCAGAATCAGAAAGGAGTAAACCGTGCTGCGGGAATGCCACAATCTCATGCCCTAACTTATCTGAATAGTTGGCTAAGGCAAGCTGCAATTTTTCCAGATTCTTAAGGCCTACTACCGGATCGATGTTACAATGGCTTCTCGCAAAGGTGGAACCATACCCGAGGATCAACTCAATCAGCTTCTCTGCACGCTCCTGGGCAGTCGGAAGTAATTCCAGTAGCAGCGACTGTTCCAATTCGATCATGGAGAAAATACCATTTTTCCTGGTGGCTGCCGCTTTCCAAGGACCACCATAATAGGTTTTATCCAGATGGATATGCATTTCCTTAAAAGAAGGAAGAAGCAGCCTTCCATCGGCGTCATAGCAATCAAGGTGCTTTTCATATGGTACACCCGTATCTGTAATCTTCGTGATTTTGCCTTGATCGATGCGGATGTTTTTCAACACCGTGCTTGTAGCGACGACCTCTCCACCTTCATACTGATATCCGCTTTCTAAACGTACGTTCAGCAGCATATAAGAACTGTTTTTTCCCGGTTGCTTCGTGTGGTGTTTATTCGTTTGATGTTCTTTCGCACCTGCCGGTTGGGGTCCAAACAATCCCATGGAACCGGTCACTCCGAGCACAGCAGAAGCGCCGCCGATCCTCCCTGCGTCCTTTAAGAACTTTCTTCTGGATAAACCATACCTTTCCTGATCCATTTACTCATTCTCCTTACATCGTGTTTTTTATAAGCTAGAACTAGCGTATCAAAATCGTTTCGACTTTTTTTATAATTGCTTTGGGTATTTTTAAAATATTATTACTATTCAGCTAAATGGAATCATGGTGGTTGTTCCTTCTATGTAATCGTGGGACAGGGTGCCTGTCCCCACGTCCCATCCACGATCGATTGCTATCCATGAAAAGACATCTTTTCTGTTAAACTATAAAAATAGAAATCTGAGCTGGGAGGTGGCACGGTGAATTACTCCGTAATCGGAAAGAAGATCAAGGAAATGAGAAAATCTGTCGGGATCACCCAAGGGGAGCTTGCTGAAGGAATCTGTACCCAGGCGCTCATCAGCCGGATCGAAAAAGGAGATATTTACCCAAGTGCAACGGCCCTATACCAAATCTCAGTCAAACTGGGCGTCGATGTGAACTATTTCTTTGAAATCGGGACCACCACGCGACTGGATTATATGAAGGAAGTAGAGAAACAATTACGATACATGCGGGTCAACAGACGCTTCGAAGAGATGATGGAGTTGGTCAAGACAGAGGAAAAGAACCCGTTGTTCTATAAGGATCAAGATAAGCTACAGCTTCTATACTGGCACAAAGGGATTTATCAATATGAGGTCGAGAAGGATCATGACACCTCCTTCGATCTATTGCATCACGCCTATCAGCTGACGGCTAATGATAAAAAAGCGATGTCCGAAAGAGAAATGCAGATTCTTTCAAGCATCGGCACCATTCACTTTTCCATCCAACGATATGCCGGGTCGAGAAGGCCCTCCATACCACTGAGCTACTACAGGATAAGTCGATTAAAGCGCGCCTGTATTACAATATATCCAGAGTGCTGACACGCATGGGGGAACTCGAGGATTCGACGGCTTATTGCCTCGATGCCATCAAATGGTGTCTGGAAGAAGAGCTTCTGTGGGGATTAGGCGAATTGCATTACCAGATAGGCTATAACTATGAGCTGGTTGGTGACGATGAAAAAGCCCTGCCTTATTTCAAACACGCCTTGCATATGTTTGAAATAAGGCGGGATCAGGTGTATATAGACTTTCTTACGCCTAAGATTGAGGGGATTTCGGATCATTTGGGAATGGTCCGCTACCGGTGAAAAGCTACATATGAGCTTACCATTCTAGTTCAGTAATTTTCCGGGAGAAAGTAGATGCGTAGGGTTACCTATAAATCGTTTTATAAGGTGTCTCGCTTCCTTCTCTTCTAGAAATCATTTGGGACACGGTGCCTGTCCCCCCGTCCCAACAGGTTGTTTCATTTGTTAAAAGGCACTCAAAACGCTCCAACCTTAAACTGCCGTTCCATCCAATTCACAACCACTTCCGCCATCTCCTGTTCATTTCCTTCATAGTTGTGATTGGTTCCTTCCAAAACCATATATTCGAACTTTTGGCACGCTGTCGCTTTTTCCTTCATCAACGCCAAATCTTCATTCGGTGTGTGAATGTTTACTTCGTTTACGTCTCCATGAACGCAAAAATAGGGATGCGTAAGGTAGATAGCGCGGCAAAGGTATCTGGATTTTCCAAGATAGGGAGATTATCCGCCTCACATCCTTCTAAGCAACGCTCCAGGTACGTTTGTGAGCTGGTTTCAAGCCATCCATCGTGAAGATGTGAGAGAAGCTTCGTTGGTTCGCCGTTATTCACATTCGTCTTTGCTTCGTGAATCATGTCGTTTCGATGAGGGTCATAGCGCTTGGAGAGCCCCACCAGATCAGGAGGGGATGCGAGTATTAAACCAGTAATAGGCGGGGCACCTCTTCAGATAGATAATGGATGGCTTTATTCACACCTAAACTATGGCCCATGAGGATAATCGGTGTATAACCCAGTTTAAATTAGGTCCCAGTTTATTCGGCTGGCAGGAGATTCATAGAGTAGTTTTACAGTATGCCGAAGAAATGGCTAAGGAAAGTAAATCGACACCTAACGAATATCTCCAAAATAAATTAATTATCCGGTAAAAGGTTCTTACATAAGTATCTTTATATTATTTGCTCAAAACCCATGAATATAGAATCTTTCATCGACTATAACGAATGAAATAACTGGAAATGGAGAAATCTCCAGAAAATTTTGTATTGTACAATATTTTCAACTAGAGGAATGGAGGATAGTTTTAAGAAACATCAAATAATATATAGAAAGAGGAGAATTAGGTGAAAAAAATACTTAAGATGTTAGGTACGGTTTCTTTGATCGCAATGCTATTTACAGGTAATGCCGCTTTTGCAAGTTCTGGATCAAGTGTAGAAACTGATGTAATTGATGGGCAATCAGTTGAACTGGGTGAACAAATAAAGGTTACAGCGACAGAAGCGCAGGAAAAGGTTTCAATTGATAAGGCAACAGGTCCAGATGCAGCTGTAGAGCCAGATTGTATCGCATGTGTAAATTACACAAGACATGCAACGAAGATTTCAAGTTATGGTGAAGTTTATAAATTCGTAAAATATCTAACCAGTACTTGGCAAGGTGCAGATAACTACAGATGGAGTTCAACGACAACTACTACTCTAACGGTATCAGGTAGTGCTGATGCTACAATAAAGGATACAATCAAGGTACAACTTGGCCTTTCTGGTTCATACTCAAAAAGTTATTCTGTAACAATTTCTATTCCAGCTGATCCTTCTAGAGACAACAGATTAGCTTTATACGGAGATTTCAATAAGTACTATGTTAAGTATCAAGAGAAAATGGGTGGTGCAGTAGTTCATACTAGCTATCATTACGCTTATGAACCAACTAGGGACCAGTACCTGCGTGTAGTATACAGATAAACAATTATTGGAGGCAGATAACTCATGAAATCAAGAACGAGATGGGTATTAATAACTTTAACCTTTGTCCTTATTGCTTCTTATGTAGCATATACCTTATTATCTGGAGAAAATTCTAAAGCTTCTACTGAAGATGAGGTTCTGCCTCCAAAAGCATCTGAAGTTCATTTTGGAAAATGGAGAGGAAATGTGGTTTTTACTGATGAAACACAAGTTAAGGTTTTCAATTTAGTTTATGTTGAAAAAGGAAAGAATTCAAAGCTAGACGATTTAGTGAGTGTCTCATTTAATGGTAAAGGCTTATTCAAAGTAAAGGATTTTGAAGTTGCTAAAGGTGATCAAATCGGGAATCAGAAGCGCATTGGTAACTTGATAGTAAACATTAGTCCAGGTGCTACCGAAGGAATTGAAACAATTTCGGAAATTTCCTTGTTCTTTAAAGAAGGAGAACCAGAAGTACATAAAATTGGAGAATTTACGGTAATGGTAAAACCAAATGGCGATAATCAAGACATTATAGCAGAGGGAAGTTATAATGCGTCTTATCCTAACACCACTTTTAATGGTACTTTTAAAAATAACACCAATAAACCTATAACGATTAAGAAGCTTTATAATCCTAATGAAGAAATTACGTATAAGAATATCATGGTAAATGAGAAACCGCTGGATTCTGAGATAGTTGTAGATGCAGGAGATACATTTACAATTGAAGCTGACTTCGATTTATCATCTCAATCTAATCGTCATTTCTTCCAACTTGTTCCTGTGTTTCAATATCTAAAAGAAGGAAAGGAAAATGAACAATTCTTTATGGAAACCACGTATGGGTTAATGGGCATTAACGATGAAGTGGTTGAAAATATCATCAATAGTAAAAATTAAGGACCAAAATTTATATATGCAGTAGCTTCGGGTAGATGGGACGCTTCCCACTCTACCCCTCAACCTTATACAAAAACGAACCGCAATCCCCAGAATCCTTGCAGCCTGCTGCTGTGACACTCCTTCAATCCTCTTCACTCTCTTCAACAGCCTATCCCTTTCAACCTTTTCGACAGGATCTTAAATTGGGGAATTACGAATTTGCCCAGACACTCTCTGATTTTCACCCTCACTACATCATCAGATAACCTCCCGGAGGAATCCCTATAGTCCTCCAATCAAATGTCTAGATTGGTTCGTTCGTTAAATTCATTGAACCTCGCTTGTGCAATGATTGATGGGAATAAAGCAAATCCTATAAATAAGGGAAATCATAGGAATGGTGGGTCTGACCCCAAAATCAAGACACTTGCTTGGTATAACGACATTTCGGAAAGCTATTAAACCCATAAAAAGATCCGTATTTCCCTTTTTTCATAGATAATTCTCCACTACATTTGGGGTGCTCAGGATCGACTGCTCAATGAAAATAAAAAACTGCAACAGCAAATCCTTGATATGGAAAAATCTTACTTCGCAGAATAAGAAACTCTGGAGGGAAAATAGTGAATTGAGGGATGAAATTGACAAGATTAGACCTTATTAACATTGGGGATCAAGGGACAGGTCCTCATTGTTGCTCCCTCACCCCATAAAAAAACACGGGAATAATCCCGTGCTTCTCTTCTCTAAAATCATGTGGGACAAGGTGCCTGTCCCCACGTCCCGTTAACGTATTCCCAGTTCATCCAATATGTCTTCCAATGTCTGACCCTCATGTTCAAGTTTTGGCATTGGCGGATTGGGCGCCCATGTGTTTCGTGCTTCGTAGTTGACGAAGACCGACCACATGTCCCGGTCGTCTACTATGCCGTCAAAGTTGATGTCGGCGCTGCGGTTTTTGGATGTTTTCCAGCTGTCCTTGATTTCGACTGCGTCCAGGACGTCGATGACATCGTCCCCATTGACATCCCCGCCTGTATAATAGATATTGCTTAATTGCTGCTGTGAGCCATATATGTGCTTACCGACTATATCGTTCATGTTGGGGATGGTCTGGATGCTCCGGAAATGTCCAGGAATCTTGAGTTCCACCATGTAGGACTCTTCTTGGGCCGGAAGATCATCAATGAAATAGTGTCCTGTTTCCGTCATGGTACCAGCGTATTCTTTTCCTTCTTCATCCGTTGCTTTTACGACGACGTCAAGTTTCTCCATATCTGCTTCTTGCACCTGACTCCAGCTGAAGTTTGCGATTCCATATCCTTTCATTTCAGAAGTGGGAGGGATGATATTCACCATTCCATGAACGGTCAATAATTCCGGTCCCCCTGACAAGTCTGCATCGTTCAACTGGATTTCCAGAGGACCTTTATGGAATGAGCCTGCTTTCTGGTTAAAGGAAAGTGTTAAAATCTCCATTTCCTTTTCGATCTTTAATGGTTTTTCTGATGCGGTGGAAACCTGAACGGTGACGGTTGTGGATTCCTCATTCAATTGGGTTTCCAGCGTTTCGACTGTTACATCCATTCCCTTTTCTTGAGCTGCCTTTTCTAATTCAGGATGGAGCGAAACCTCTTCCATTTCCAAATGATGAGGGTAGGTGAACGTATACTGAGATGTAGTCAGCTCTTTGACGTTTTTCAACGTCAAATCCATTGAAAGATTTTCTTGCTCATCAACGATCTTCTCTGAACCTAAATAGGCATATGGTGTACCTTTCTCAATCAAGGTGTATTGATAATCGGGATGCCACATATAGGCATTCTTCGTAACATTCACAGGCAGTAGATTCACCGTCTTCATCTTCTCGCTTCCTTCAAGACCCAAGTCGAGATTGATTCTATCCTTACCCGTCGTTTTCACCTTTTCATAAGGGGTATCCTCTTTCAGTGACTTAAATCCAACGTTTTCATATTTCCATACTTCATTCCCTTTCACTTTCCCATTGATCTTCATACTCTTGCCGGGATCGACCTCATAGATGCCTCCCTTTCGATTCAAATCAATGGAAGCAACGCTGTTATCAATCGTGATGACTTCCTGTTCGATGTATCGGTTTCCATCAAAGGATGCTCCCTGGATTTCGAGAATGTATTTCCCTTCTTTCGCGTTCACCTTTCCTGGTGCTATTTGTTGCCCAAAACTTGCAATGGGGTTGTAGCTCCCATCGAATTTCATGACATAATCCTTTCCTTCTTCAATATCAGAAGGGAGGTACCAGCCGACAACTCCAAGTTCTTTACCTGTTTCATAATCTTTTAAAAGGACCAGAATACTGTAGATCGTAGGAGCAAAGAATTCTGTGATAATATCGGTTTTATTCTGAATGTATGGATGTGGCTGCGTATCCTGTGTGATCACAGAGTGGGACAGCTTCGGTTTAGCAAGACCTTCTCCCAATACCCTGGCACCGAATGGGATTTGATAGATTTCACCCCCATCCTGTTCATTCACCCATTGAATGTAGCCATCATATGGACCTTTCTCAGCAGATGCTGGGACTTCCAGCTGTACTTCAATGGATTTTGATTCACCCGGCTTGATCGTTACCTGATTCTCTGTCGTCAGTTTGACTCCGTTTGCCACAGGGTCCTTTGATTTTTCGGTGAAATTCACATCACCCTTTAACGTCTTCACTTCTTTTCCATTATTCACAATGGTGATCGTTTGTTTCTCCAGTTTGTCTTCATCCTCCAGCACAATCCCGCCAAAGTTCAGGCTTCCAGTAGCATTGGGAATGTCAATGATCTCTCCATTCCCATCTACCGACTTCGCTACATGATGGACTGTCATCGTAAGATCTGAATGAGCGGCTTCATACGCATCCATCCTTCCGGCTCCCACTTCATACACGCTGTAATCGCCATTAAGGGGATCCGCCGTGTTCATCATGATGGTTTTGATTTGTGCCGGGGTCAAGTCAGGATTTTGATCGAGCAGCAAGGCTACGACCCCTGTCACATGTGGAGTCGCCATGGATGTACCCGAGTATCGTTCGTATGCATAGGTGTAGTCTTCCCTCTGCTTCGTGTCCGCCGTATATGCCGGGACCGTCGAATAGACATGGACGCCTGGGGCTGTAATTTCAGGCTTGATGTCGTATGTAAATAAAGACGGACCTCTGCTGCTGAATGCGGCCAGTTTATCCCCTTCTGTGGTGTACTCACCCATTTCATTGAAGGTGATGGTCGGTCTTTCCTGACTGCGAATAAACTCCAATGCTGATTTTTTCATCGAAAAGGCCGGAATGAAATCAGCTCCTTCCCCCATGAAAAAACCTGTATGATTCTCTGAGTTGCTCGCGAACAATACCGCTTTGACTCCCTTTTCTTTAAAGGTTTTCATGAGACCTTTCGGGTGCAAGTAGCCGAACTCGACCAACGCTACCTTCCCGGCCAAATCCTTCCCTGCCAGGTCAAAAGGAAGACCCCTCTTCACATCAACAATCTCAAATTCTTTATTTTCTAAAAGTGTCAAGTCGTCGGTAAAGGACTTTGCCATCATTTCCAGCTCTGCATCCACCTCTGATTCACCTTTGAATAAAACCTGTGATACCGGGATTGTCATGGGTGAACTGCTTGCCCCCACGGTGATTGGAAGCGGTGCCGCCCCCGGAGTCCCAAGGGTATACATCTTATTCCCGTTGTTCCCTGCAGAAATGACCGTCACCGTCCCGGCAAGCATCGCATTGTTCACTGTGACGGATAACGGGTCAAACGGATCATTGGTGGCCGCTCCAAGGGACAGATTGATCACGTCCATTCCGTCCTCAACCGCTTTATCCACCCCGGCCATAATCCCTGACATCGGACCTGTCCCATAAGGACCCAGTACACGGTATCCATACAATTCAACATCCGGTGCTACCCCTTGAACACTATACGCTTTCTCTGTATTGGCCTCTTGTCCGGCGATGGTTCCCGAAACATGGGTACCATGGGACGTATAATACGTTTGGCCTCCCCTTGTCTCCGGGGCTCCGGACTTCTTCCAGTCCTCATACGTCGCTTCCATCGGATCATCGTCATTATCGACAAAGTCATAGCCGCCTCGATACACATCCTTTAAATCAGGATGATTGTAATCGATTCCCGTATCTAATACACCCACCTTAATGCCTTCACCCGTTATTCCTTCTTCCTGAAGCTTGTCCACTCCGATTTGAGGAAGTGTTTCCACCCGTGCAGGGGAAGACTTCTCTTCATCACTTGCCGCTTCAACTGGTGGAGGAGGATCAATCGATATCTCTTCATCCACATATACCTTTTTCACAATCTCTGAATCTAGCAGCTCTTTTATCTGGTTTTGCGGAATTTCAATGGCAACCCCATTAAAGGCATGCTTAAATTCTTTATTTACTTTTATTGAAAGACCTTTACCTCGCTTCATTAAAAATTGCGATCTAAATGCTTGATGATCTTTCTCGACTGCTTCTTTCGCTTGATGTATGGTAGTTGACCGTTTTGACTTGGAGCTCTTGGAGGCTTTCACTGGAGGTGGCTCATGGAGAAATTCTATGATGACGTTCTTCTTTTCATTGCTCTCTAAATCAATGTCGCTTGAAACGCGCAAATCCTGAAATGGATACCCCATCTCCTTATTCAGCCGCTGCATCTCCTCAATCAACAAAGGTGTATCAGGTTTGCCCCCTTCCTCCGCACTGCCGACAGAAGATAACGGGCTAATAAGTAAACCCGTCGAGAGTGACAGCACGAGCGCTGAGTTTCCTATTTTCTTCTTCATCAATATGTATCCCCCTTCTCAACTTCATTCAGAGACACTACCATGACTGTATGGACTCTTCACTTCAGCCCTCCAATCATTTCCAAGTCTCTCTGTTTAAATTATAAAGGGTCTACATTTGGTACTGTATCGGGACATAAAACAGGATAAACGGTGGGTGATATCGATATTTAGAGGCATTTTCTCCTTATGAATATAATGGAATCAGGACTTCTTTCTTAATAATATAGGGTTATTTCAAGTAATAGAGGTGGTTGGGGCCAGAACTCGAAAGTTGGAGCAAAATGAATACGGGACCGAGGGACAGATTCCCTACTATCCTGATGATCAATAATTTCTGATATGAAATATCACCATAACGAATATAATGTAGAAACCAATTTAAAGAATCAGGGGGATGCAGCCATGAACCCAAGTGGCACGTATATTGAAGTGGAACCGGGCATCGAATTATTTGTTCAGGATATCGGCAGCGGAGAACCCATTGTCTTTATTCCGGGTTTTACATTTACGACTGAAGTCTTTTCCGAGCAGGTGAAGCATTTTTCAAAAACTCACCGTACGATTGTAATCGATCCGAGAAGCCACGGCCGATCAACCATGACGGTTCACGGGAATGACTATGTCACGCATGGAACAGATCTCGATAAGGTATTGAAGCAATTAAAAGTCGAGAATGTAACGCTTGTCGGCTGGTCATTCGGATGCTTAACGGTTTGGGAATATATCCGCCAATTCGGTACGGATGACATCAAATCCCTTGTCCTCATTGATATGCCGCCCAAATCTTTATCGGTTCAACAAGACGAGGAGTGGGTGGAAGGCAAGCTTGATGACATGGCTGCGGCGTACACAAACTATCTTCGCAATCCAAAAGGACAACGGGATTTCATTGCTGCTTATGCCAAGGGCGTCATGGTCCAACGGGAGCTGAAGGAAGAAGAATTGACGTGGATTGTCGAGCAATCACTGAAACCCCCTTACTATATTGCTGCCAACTTGTTTTCTTCGGGGCTTTTCTCTGATTATCGTGTGGAGGCGGCTGAGAGCAGTGAAGCCGTGCCGACTTTGTTTGTTGTTGCCGAGCATTGGGCGGAAGCAGCGAGTTCCAGTTTGAGAAAGCTGGCTCCTAAAGCGGAGGTAGAGGTGTTGGGTGGGCATCTTATGTTTTGGGAGTATGGTGGGAAGTTTAATGGGGTGGTTGAGGGTTTTTTGGTAGGGAATAAAATAACTTAGCATTCTTTTCTTTACGGATGGTTAGCTGGCCGGTACGTTTCTCATAACTAAAATGTGTGTCCCTCGCAATCTTATTTGTGTTCATCAAAGGAAGCATCGGGACGGTTCAACTTTTAGAGGTTAAGGTTCAAAATGGATAAAGAACGTCAAATAACCCGCCAAACCAATAGCTCGGCGGGTTAAATTTATTAATCCCTACTAAATAAATCCCTAGTATACACCTTATCCTCTACTTCGCTTAGATCATCCGACAATCGATTCGCAACGATTACATCTGATATCCTCTTAAATTCTTCAAAATCATTAACCACTCTAGAATTATAAAATGTCTCTTCATGAAGTGCTGGCTCATACACAACAATTTCAATTCCCTTTGATTTAATTCGTTTCATAACTCCTTGTATAGCGGATTGCCTAAAATTATCTGAATCCATTTTCATTGTAAGTCGATAAATTCCAACAATCCTAGGATTTCTGTTAATTATCATATCTGCAATATGATCTTTTCTTGTTCTGTTAGCATCAACTATAGCTGTCATGATATTGTTTGGTACGTCCTCATAGTTAGCCAGTAATTGCTTCGTGTCTTTTGGGAGGCAGTATCCTCCATAACCAAATGAAGGATTATTATAATGATCACCTATTCGGGGGTCTAAACCTACACCATCAATAATTTGTTTAGTATTTAAACCTCTGATTTCTGCATAAGAGTCTAGCTCATTAAAGAAAGCAACTCTCATTGCTAGATAGGTGTTTGCAAATAGTTTAATAGCTTCAGCCTCTGTTGAATTCGTAAATAAAACATCAATATTTTCTTTAAGTGCACCTTCTACTAACAAGTCAGCAAAAACTTTTGCTCTTTCAGACTGTTCCCCAACAACAATTCTTGAAGGATATAAGTTATCATATAATGCTCTACCTTCTCTTAAAAACTCTGGAGAAAAGATAATATTTTCTGTCTTAAATTTTTCTCGTACTGCTTCTGTATAACCTACCGGGACTGTAGATTTAATAACCATAACTGCATCTGGATTTATAGATACAACATTAGCAATAACAGCTTCTACAGTTCTGGTATCAAAATAATTCTTTTTAGGATCATAATTGGTAGGTGTAGAGATGATTATATATTCAGCATCTTTAAATGCTTTATAATTGTCTGTTGTTGCGGTTAAATTCAATTTTTTTGTTGCTAAGAATTCTTCAATCTCATAATCTATTATTGGAGACCTTTTGTTATTTATCATATCTACTTTTTCTTGTAAGATATCTAATGCAATTACTTCGTTGTGTTGACCCAGTAATATAGCATTTGATAAACCCACATATCCTGTTCCAGCAATTGTAATTTTCATTACTTTATACACACCCTAGCAAAATTAAATGATATGTTTTATATTACTATATTACATAACCTATAATTAATTTCTTTTTCTTGCAGCTCTATAAATATTTAACAAATAACTCTTTTCATCTTTGTTAAAGAGCAAGAAAAAAGAAAATAATATATATCCTATAGTAATAATTGTTCCTGAAAGTACCAAATCCCACCAACTTATTATCTGAAAGTAAGATTGTAAAATAAAACTTACTATGGTAATAAAAAATGCACCAATAATTGGATATATCATACCGACAAAATATTTCCACAATGGTTGATTAGTTACTACAGAACTATATATTGGAATAAAAATAACATTTTTACCTATTAATGAGATAGCACCTGCTAAAACGATACCGTATAGGCCCAGATTAGTATAAATAGATAGTAGGATAGCTAACAAAAGGTTTATAACCCCTAACATGATCGTTACTAAGCCTGGTAGCATCAGTTTATTAACAGCTGTAAATATATGATTTAAAGGTAAAGGACTAAGTGTAACAATTAAGTATGCGGAATTTAATATTAAAAGCCATTTATGTGTTACAAATTCAGGACCTAACCAAATGTTTAATATTACCCCTGCAAATCCACAAATTAAAGCTGCTGGTAAAGCTATCAACAAACCATTTAGTTTTACTGATTTATTACAATAGTTTATTAGTGAATTTATGTTTTTACTGGCATAATTATTTATTATAACAGGTGCAAATACGGAAGATGTAATATTAGCAACTGTTCTTAATAATAATGGAAGCTGTAACATAGCTCCATAAACTCCTGCCTTTGATGCACCGAAAATAATATTCGCAAGTATAATCTCAACTGAAAGAAATAATATAACACCAATTTGTCCGATTGAATTCCATATACCGGCACTTAGTAATTCTCTTAAGTTGCTAAAATTAAACCTCTTAAAGTTTACGGATACTGTTGGTATGAGCTTCTTAAAAAAGTAAAAACTTGTAATCAGTGAAACAGCACCTGCTACCATTGCCCCTAAATTTATGTACCATATTTTAGGTGAAAATATGGTTAACAATAATAGTATAGCAATTGCTTTAGTAATAGCATTTATTGCTTCAATACCTTTAGTAATATATAATTTATTCATTGCAAACGGACCAGCTAAGAAAAGAGAATTAACAAATGTAATAATAACTAAAGTCCCACCAAAAAAGATTGCTAGTTTTACATCAATTAATAAATAATCAGGTACATTTAATACTCTGTTTATCTTATTTATTACTACCATTACTATAATTATTATTAATATCGCCCCAAAAAGCGTTGAAACTAAATAAGTATTAAAATACTCTTCTGCTTTTCTAATATTACCTTGTGAAATAGATATCGTTAAAAACCTAGCAATTACAGAGCTTAGAGCAAAAGTTAAAACCGACAAAATGCTAATAATTTGTTGAGTTAGCGGAATAAACCCGTAAGCTTCCGTCCCTAAATTATTTATTATCAAGGGAGTCATCCAAAAAGTAATAAATACGGTTAGAAGAAATGTAAGGATAGACGCCCCTAGATTATAAATCAAATTGTCTTTCATTTGAATTTCCTTCCATCTATTCTAGAGTTAAAATACTTTCTTAAACATTAAGTAATAATTACTAGATTATGTATTAATACATTAGGATTTAATATTATTTATCATTTTTGTCGATAATTCAATTTGTTTCAATACCTCACTATTAATGTCAAACATTAATTTCAGCTCTTCTTTTTTTTCGTTCATTTTACTTATATTAATGCTATACTCTTCTACTAGATTATCTACTCTATCGGTCACACATAAATAATCACTTATAAAACCATTCAAAGTAACCATATTTTCTTCAAACCCCGTCAGTTTAAAAAATTCGGTAACCTTTTGTTGCCAACTAATTCCAATGAAAGGTATGTTTTTAGATAAGGCAACTATTGTTGAGTGCATTCTAGTTCCAACTAATAAGTCTAGTTTATCAAATAATAGTAAAGTATTCTTTAGATCCATAAAATTCTCAAATTGCAATCTACTACTATTGGTATTTACTTTTAGTCTTAAGTCCTCTATAGCTTTAACATCCAACTTCTCAGTACAAAACACCGAAATTTTGTAATTGGTATTTTCAAGGTAATAATTTATTAATTTCCCTAGATTAAATAGATATTCCTGGTAAGTATCATCTGTATATTCTGCCAACCTTATATCCATAACATTAATACCGATTGTTTTTACTTCGCCCTTTAATTTGTCAATGCCCTGTAAGAAAATTACTGGATCAACTGTTTGAAATAACTTCCTTTGACCTTTATTTAAATCACTAATAAGATCATATGACTTTTTATCTCTTACAGTTACATAATCGGCCATATTCAGTACTTCAATAGTATTATTAATTTGAGATTTAGTTTCGAAAGGACCAATACCTACGTTTATCACAAAAATAGGTAACCCTCTCTTTTTAGCTTCTTTCAATATTAAACCAAAATAGAATGCTGATGAAGAGTGTTTTTCTGTATCAAATATGGCATTTCCCCCACCAATAATTAAAGCATCAACATCCTTAATTTTTTCACGATATGTAGCTAAATTTTTATTATTAATTGCTTTTTTCTTATTAAGGTAATCTCTAAAGACTGAAATCATAAAGGTTTTCCTTAAATATTTTCTATATATAAATTTTAAATAAGTACTTTTCTTTTTCTTTGTAGATTTGGGATGATGTTGACTATATTGAAAAGATTCATCTAAAGTATTATAAAATGATAAATTATAATCAAACCTGTATATCGCTTCTGTATAATCTATCAATAATTTTTCTAGCTCACGTACAATTAATTCGTCACCTAAATTCTTACTACCGTATCTACTTATAAAGATTACTTTCATATTTCCACCTATTTCTTAAAGTAATGTTTCCCACTCACTTATTACATTTCTATAATTATACTTATCCAAATAAGTATTTGTATTATTTGAAAGAGATATTCTTAAATCTTTATTTAATATTAACTTACTAATTGCTTTTGAAAATTCATTGATATCGTTTTGGGGTACGAGAAGACCATTTTCCTTATCTCTTATTATACTCCTAGGGCCATAATTACAATCAAAAGCTATTACTGGAATTCCTACCTTTAATGCTTCTAACATAATCAGTCCAAATGACTCAAATCTGGAAGGTACAACTAAAAAGGAGTATTCTTTGTAAGTACTATATATATTTCTGTTGTACCCTTTTAAATTTATTCTAGTATTTAAGTTTTGTTGGGATATCTGCTTTTGGATATTATCCATTTCAGGCCCTGAACCATATATATCTAATTGCCATTCATCATCATTAATCAAATCCAAAGCTTTGCCAAATGATTCAACCAGTAAATCGGCACCCTTCTCATAACTTAATCTCCCAACATACAGAATCTTTTTACTATTATTATTATACGGTGAGTTTATAATGTTAGGATCAAGTGCATTAGGAATGGTTTTAATTTTATTTTTTTCGCCATTAAATATTTCCGCATACTCTCGCTCATTTTCCTCTGTCAAAACAACGAATCTATCAGAATACTTCATCGTTTGCTTTAGACCTAACCAACTTAAGCCGTATCTACTATAATTGCTCATACCGGTATGGTCACGGACTACAACTTTCAACGACTTGTCTTTCAAAAACTTAGTTGGTATGAAAGGGACAAGGCCCAACCCTTCAATTACAAGTGTGTCAAAATGTGCAGATGAAAGAAGTCTTTTGCACTGAAAGTATGTTTTGAAAAATACTTTTTTTAGATCCACATTTCCTTTCAATGATCCTTTTAAAAATGTAGTTTTAGGACCGAAGTCATATTTAATCTCTTCATAATCAAATAGTGATATTATTGTAACTGAAAACTTTTCATTATTCAGTGCTTTTGATATTAATGATAACGATTTTTGTATCCCACCACCAGTTGCAGCTGAAGAAACCAAAAAAGCAATATTTTTCAACATAAACACCTACTTATGAATTTATCGTTCAACTTGAGCCACCTGAAACCTTAATTATCTAATATAGATTATTTTTGTGAAATAAATTTATAAATTGAGCTAATTCTTTTCAGGATTCACTATAAAATGAAAAATAGCTTGACTTCTATTTAATACTACTTAAAATTTAACAGTGTTTTAATTTCCAGCTGGAATAGTTTAATAATAAAATTTATAATAATCTGACTACCTAAGTCCAAGAAAATTTAGAGTAACTTTAGAGACCATCTTTAAGTAATAACTCTATAGTTGAGCTTTTGCTGGTATAACTTCCTTTTCATATCTGTTATTTAACAAAAGAATATAGGTAAGAGAAAACCACAATATTGGTTCAATCAAGTAATTACTTCCAGAAAGTAAATTTATAAAGGAAAACAAAAATAAACTAAGAGAAAAATAATATTTAATATCACATGAATTTTTAATCGATTTTTTTAATACGTAAATGATAAGTAATATACTAAAAAATATTAAAAATACTCCACCATCTATAAATAAATCTAAAAATAAATTGTGAGAAAAATGTGCAGAAGGGTGAATCAAATAAACAGATCCAATTCCATGACCCCAAAAAGGGCTATTTTTAATAAGCTCTAATGAATCCCTATATATAAATAATCGTCCAGATGTATTTTCCCAATCGATTAAGCCACTACCACTAAAATTCAAGAAACTAAAACCACGAAAAATACCGTCCTTTAGAGTCTCATTGTTAAGAACAATGAAAGTTACACTAACTAGTAATAATGATACAATAAACACTAGTTTACTTGCCTTTTTAATATTGATTTTTGTTTGCTTTAGTACATTAAAAATGAATAAGAGTAGGAAAACTATGCTTAGTACCATTGCTCCCCTACCACCTGAGAAAAATAAAGCTGTATATGATATAACTATGCTTGTTAACACCAAAATGCTTTGTTGTGCTTTTCTAGTTGTATTATTTACATATAAATCAAATAGGAGGACATAGCTCAATGCTATATTTAGAGCAGCAATGTAAGAAAAATCATTATAATTAACTCCACCGAAGTTTAATGTATGGGCTAAAAAAAATGATGATTTATTTAGATATAGGTATTTTAATAGTGATATTGAAATTAAAATATTTATTAATTTCAATTTTCCCAATTGCCAGCTTTTAGGTTTATTAACCAGAATTGAAGCAAGGAATATCATCGGAACTGCTCTTATCACCACTATTAAATACTTGGTTTTCGCAAAACTATCAACATTCCCATAAATAGATATTGACAATAGTATAGAGGAAACCAAGATAAAAGCTATTAAAATGATCATAACAAGCTTTTTGGAAATAGTTTTCTTAATTATTATATCTCTTAGAAATAATAATATTATTATTACAAAAGTAAGAATTGATATTGCCCTATAAACGGTACTATTATAAGTAATATTTAACAGATTGTTCACTACAGGATACAATTCTGTTAAGAATATTAAGATATATAAATACATTATTTAATACACCAACTTTACTCGTTCAATACTGTATGCATCTCTTAGAAATATCCTTGTATGAAAATTCATGTATACCCTTCTGTTCGGCGACTTCTTTCATGCTTAAAAATTGATCGTTATTATTATATAATTCCTTAATTACTAACTTAATTTCATCAATTGAATCTTCATATAAAAAATTACAGTTTCCTCCTAGGTCAACGTGTGTAGTTCCTTCCCAATATTTTACGACAATGGGCTTTCCTAAGCCTACAGTTTGTTCCCATAGGACTGAATGCCGTCCAGGAAATACAACTAAATCCGCTGAAGCTAGATGTTTATAGCTTTCATGATTTTCAAGCCAACCAATGAATTGGACCCTTTTACCGTCACAAAATTCATTTACTTGTTCCTTTAAATCATTTACAACCGAACCAAAAACAATTAGTTTAATATTATCATTATTAATTTCTTTTATAGCTTGCATTAACAGTAGAGTTTGTTTTTTTGCATGGTCTATTTTCCCGCCCGTCATGACTAAAAAGTCTTTCTTTTCAATGCCATATTTTTTTCGGATTATTTGTTTTGAGTTTTCACTTTTTGCTTTTTCTACTTCATCATCATCAGCACCCATAACCAACAGCTCTACTTTTTCTTCTGGTAACTTATACATATTTACTAAAAAGTCTACTCTAGCTGGCAACACTCCATAAAATTTTGTCGTATAAGGCTCTATCTTCCACGCACAGTGTTTCCATATAATTTTATGAAGAAAATTTTTGGATATCCAATTCTTAGCGCTATTTGAAAAGTCCGCATGATTATCAACAAACACTTTCACCAATGGATTTTCTTTAACGTATTTGACTACATATTTTATATCATAAAATTGACAGCCATGTATGAAAATTATATTAGGTTTAGACTTTTTGATTGCTTCAAATGTACCTTGGTATTGGCGTAATCTTTTGCTAAACTTTGACTTTTTATAATCTAATCTAGTCACTGGAATATCATATTCATTAATATAAGAACCACCTGATTTTATTAAGCAACTATTACCATCCTTATCAAAAGACACAAGAGAAGCTAGTATTTCTACATCTAATCCCATTTGTTTATGATGCTTTGGCAACACGTTTTCCTGATATGAATAATTATCGATATAAAAAGATGCTAAGCATACATGTAATACTTTCAAAATTTATTCTCCTAACTTCAAAAAATTTTTAACGTCATTAAAATACTGAGCTTCATTTGTTAATGAATTATCTTCCCATTCCCACCAATTGCTCTCTAAAAGCTTTTCTATTATATCGTCATCAAAACGTTTACGTACTATTTTTGCTGGATTACCCGCCCAAATTTCATATGCTCCAACATTTTTGGTAAGGACTGAACCCATACCAATAACTGCTCCATTTTCTATTTTAACACCGCTTTTTATCAAACAGTTATTACCAATCCAAACATCACTTCCAATAACTGTCTCTTCCACGGTTTTATACTCATGAGATGAAAAGTTTTTCTTCATTATATTACGTCCTTCATGGAAAACAGGTGAACTTGAGACCCAATCTATAGGATGACTTGCACCACCAATAATACAATTATCGGCAATTGAGCTAAAGCTTCCTATTGTTACATTAACAACGGTACAAGAATTACCTATATAGGAATACCTTCCTAACTTAGTATTTATAACATGAGAAGCAGAACATACTCTGGCTGTCTTATCAATTTTAGAATTTCTGATTGCAGGGATTTGAATTTTCTTTATGAGTTTTGCCAATAAATAAAGTTTTTTCATTTATGCCTCCATTACAGATATTCACTTTCTCCAAACGACCCTATTTACATAGTCTGTATATGATAATATTATTCTAAGTACCTTCTCTGACACATTAGGCATAGTATAATCGCTAACAATTCTTAAAGTGTTTTTTTGTTGTTTTTCTAATATATGGATACCTTGTAAAATTCTTTCTTTCTTTAAACCAACCATCATCACTGATGCTTCTTCCATTGCCTCTGGCCTTTCATGAGCTTGCCTTATATTTAAAGCTCTAAAGCCTAGAATGGAAGACTCTTCATTTATCGTTCCACTATCGCTTAAAACTGCTTTAGCTTTAATTTGGAGTTTTACATAATCATTAAACCCTAATGGCTTTAATGTCTTTACTAAAGGGTTAAATTCTATTCCTTTAGAATTAATCATATTTCTAGTTCTCGGATGAGTACTTATAATAACAGGGAAATTATATTTCTCAGCTATCCCATTTAAACTATCTACTAAATCTAGAAAATTAGTCTCTGAACTAATATTTTCTTCTCTATGGGCTGAAACTAAAAAATATTTCCCTTCTTCAAGTTTTATTCTTTCTAAAACATCTGATTTTTCAATATCGATTTTTCTTGAGTTGAGAACTTCAAACATTGGACTTCCAGTTTTAATGATTCTATCTGCAGGTAGCCCTTCTCTTAACAGATACTCTCGAGCAATATCACTATACGTTAAATTAATATCTGCTGTATGATCAACAATTTTTCTATTAGTCTCTTCTGGCACCCTTTGATCATAGCATCTATTTCCAGCTTCCATATGGAATATCGGAATCTGTCTTCTCTTTGCGGCTATTGCACATAAGCAGCTATTGGTATCACCTAGTACTAATAAAGCCTCTGGTTGGACCTCTTCCAAAATTGGATCGATTTTAACTAGGATATTTCCTATTGTTTCTACCGCAGTTCCGGTAGCTGCATTAAGAAAATAGTCTGGTTTCTTCAAATTAAAATCTTTAAAGAATACTTCATTTAATTCATAATCATAATTTTGCCCTGTATGAACTAGTATATGTTCTATTGCACTTGATTCTTCTAATTTATTAATAACAGCCGACAATCTTATAATTTCAGGCCTTGTACCAACGACTGTCATAACTTTTAATTTTTTCATATTCTAAACCTCCAGGTAGTATGTATCCGGCTTTTCAGGATCAAACAGCTCATTCGCCCACATAATTGTGACCATATCTGTGTCACCAAGATTCTCAATGTTATGTGTATATCCCGTAGGTATATCAACTACTTCCAACCTTTCTCCACTGACAAAATATTCAATAACTTCACTTGAATCAATTTTTCTAAAGCGAATAACTCCATGTCCACTTACAACTAAAAACTTTTCGTTTTTTGTATGGTGCCAATGGTTACCTTTTGTAATGCCAGGCTTAGAAATGTTAACTGAAACTTGACCTCTTTCTGGAGTCTTAATAAACTCTGTAAATGAACCTCTATTATCTACATTCATTTTTAGTTCATAACTAAATTGATCTTCTGGCAAATAACTCAAATAAGTACTATATAATTTTTTAGAAAGTGAATTAGACATATCAGGTATTGTTCGTTCTTCTCGACTTTGCTTAAAAGAATAAATTAAATTAACAATTTCACCTAGAGTACTAGTGTGAACTACTGGAACCTCACAAAAATCATCAATTTTATTTTCATTACAATGTAAAGCATTAATAAGCTCTTCAACAACATCATCAATATATACTAGATTCATCTTGACGTTCGGATCATTTACATTTATCGGTAACCCATTAGCAATATTATGACAAAAAGTAGCTATTGCACTATTATAATTAGGCTTGCACCATTTCCCAAAGACATTAGGGAAACGATATATCAGCGCTTTTGCTCCTGTTTGATTACTGTATTGAAAAAGTAAATCTTCACCTGCTCTTTTACTAATGCCATAAGGGTTTTCTAAATTGGCTTGAACAGAAGATGAAATCATTACTGGACAGTTGTTTTGGTGCTTTTTTAGCGTTTCTAATAATATAGATGTAAAACCATAGTTTCCATCCATAAATTCAGATTGATCCTTAGGGCGATTTACTCCAGCAAGATGAAATACAAAATCTGCATTTTTACAATACTCATTTAGTAGAGTTGGATCTGTGTCCCTGCTATATTCTTGAATACTTGTATAGTTGCGATTTCTTAATTCAGCTATTAGATTTTTTCCAATAAAACCTTTTGATCCAGTTACTAATATGTTCATCTTCTATTCCAACCTTTCAACTCTTCATGAACATAATCAAGCATTAAAAGCTTATCTTTAATCGCTTCAATTCTTAATCGTTCTGTGTTATGAGAGTTATATTCATCTTCAGAAGATAACTTTTGATCTCCTTCTTCAAAGTACTTTTCATAGTTTAGATCTCTTTGATCCGCAGGGACTCGATAAAATCCGCCTAAATCTTTTGCAACTACATGCTCTTCTCTTGTAAGCAATGTTTCATATAGTTTTTCACCATGACGGGTACCAATCACTTTTATTTCATTATCAACATTAAATAATTCCTTAAGTGCCTGCGCCAATTCTCCAATAGTTGATGCCGGTGATTTTTGCACCATAATATCGCCGGCTTCTGCATTTTCAAAAGCAAATACCACAAGCTCTACAGCTTCTTCCAAACTCATAAGGAATCTTGTCATATTAGGATCAGTAACCGTCAAGGGTTGGCCACTTTTAATCTGTTCAATAAATAATGGAATTACAGAACCTCTTGAAGCCATTACATTTCCATATCGAGTACCGCAAATTAAGGTTCTTTCTGGATCTACCGTTTTCGCCTTGGCTACAAACACCTTTTCCATCATTGCTTTAGAAATTCCCATTGCATTTATGGGGTATGCAGCTTTATCAGTAGAAAGGCATATGACTTTTTTAACACCACTTTCAATAGCTCCGTTAAGAACGTTCTCCGTTCCAATTACGTTAGTTTTAACAGCTTCCAAAGGAAAGAATTCACAAGAAGGAACTTGCTTTAATGCAGCTGCGTGGAATATGTAATCTACACCATGCATAGCATTCTTAACACTTGACAAGTCTCTTACATCTCCTATGTAGAATTTAAGTTTTTCATTTTTATAAACTTTTCGCATATCATCTTGTTTTTTTTCGTCTCGTGAAAATATTCTAATTTCTTTGATATCTGTATCTAAAAATCTTTTCATAACAGCATTACCGAAAGAACCAGTACCACCGGTTATTAGTAGTGTCTTATTTTTAAACAATTTGTTTTTCCTCCAATTTATGATTATCTCTTAAGTGCGAATCCATTCTATTTAACAAATCCTCTTTGTTAAAGTTACAATCGTAGTAGTTTTTAGCATTTTGACCCAACTGTATTAATTCTTCATCAGTTTTGGTTAACAATTCAATGAAAACCTCTGATAGTTTCTCTGCATCACCAGCAGGACTAGAAAAACCAGCACCTGAATCTTTAACAATCTGACATGTTTCACCTTCTGCAGATGCAATTATTGGAATTCCACAAGCCATATATGATTGTAACTTTGCAGGAATTGTCATAGAGAAAAGAGGGCTATTTGTTAAACTAAGGAAAGCGGCATCACAAGCAGCCATAAATTCAGGGATTCTGTATGCAGGTTGTTTTTCGATAAAATTAAACATTTCCGATACATTTTTTGAATCAACCATTTTAACTAAAGTTTCTTTATATCGTCCGTCTCCAACTATATTAAATCGAATTTTTCTATTTACTTGCTTTTCTTTAATTAGTAAAGCTGCTTTTGGTAAGATATCCAAACCTTGAGCATTCCCGATATTACCAGCAAATATTACATTTAATGCATCATCACTTGGAATTTCAACAATACTTTTTTTGTTCAGAGGCCTATAGAACTCTTCTGCATATTGTGGCCAGTACTCTACTTTATGTCTATTCACATTACGCTTTACAATCGAATCTACAAAACTATTTGATGTTGTGAAGATTTTAGTGCAGTGTTTATATATATAATCAACCATCTTACCAATGGCACCAATAACATATTTATTCTTAATTCCTGTGATAATCTCGACATTTTCTGGCCAAAGATCTTGAACATATAAGTAACATGGTATCTTTCTTTTTTTTGCGTACCATACACCAGGTAAGGCTTGAGTCATCGGAGATACTTCGAATATAAAGACATAGTCTGCTTTTATTTTTGTGAATAAATTCCAAAATAATCCTGTGACCACAAATGAAATATAATTCAAGGCAAGCATTATTGAATTATTCCCTCTTGGAACCAGTGGGATTCTAATAATACTTATCCCGTTGTATGTCTCTTTTCTTTTCTTTAAAAGTCCATACCCTTTAAAATATTTCCCTTGCGGATAATTTGGGATACCAGTAATAACAGTAACTTTATAACCTTTTTTCACCCATTCAGTACATATATCATTTATCCTAAATTGTTCAGGGTAGAAATATTGTGATATAACTAAAATATGCTTTTTCATATTTCTTCAACCCTCCATCATTATTTCTCCGTCAATTCTATTGTTTTACGAAAATCTCTTACTTGATAATTTTCTTTATATAAACTCATACTTTTTTCGTATACCAAATTTCCAAACACTTTGTTGACAATTCCAAATTTAATTCCTATCAGGTTAAGAATTGGATTGAACATCTTTGTCAATTTAATATTCTTACTGTGAAATCCAGCAATAACCTTTACCATTTCACTGGTGCTAACATATTCTTTATTTTGTGGAAAGAATAATCCACTTTCTTCATGATCAATGATAAGTCTAATAAATTCACTAAGATTATCGATATGCAGCATACTACGCTTATTTTCTACATCAGGAAATAATGGTAGTATCTGAGCTGCTTTAGCAAGTTTAGGGTAATTACCTTTTGAATTCTTTCCATAAATCATTGGTGGTCTGATAATGGCTATTCTGAAGTTTTCACTATTTAAAGATTTAATACCTTCTTCAGCCTGCAATTTACTATTTCCATAAAAATTACTAGGAGTAGGTTTAGTATTTTTATCAATCACTCTTTCTTCACTACTACTATCACCGTATACAATTATACTACTCATAAAAATAAACTGCTTTACACCTTCAGCCTTTGCCTTTTCAGCAGTTTCTATTGTTAAATCCCTATTCACTTTATAATATATATCTTCCATTTTCGGATCTGTTGAGACATGAGCAATTCCAGCCACATGAAGCACTACATCATAAACAGAGAAGTCTTCTTCTTTCCATGAATTTTCTCTAAGACTAATAAAATCTATTGAATACTTATCAGGATAATTTCCAAGCCAACTCTTAAAACTCTTTCCTACATAGCTATTTTTTCCTGTTATAAGAATTTTTTTCATTTAGAAGTACTCTCCTTACTACTAGCAACTTCCTTTTTGCGACCAGTTCCCCCTTCTATAACACCATCACTCTTTACAACGCTAATTATTGTTCCTAAGAAACACTTAACGTCTATCCAAATACCAAGTTTATCTACATACTCACCATCTAATTTAGCCTTAACCTCAATTGGAAGCTCATCACGGCCATTTATTTGCGCCCACCCAGTTAAACCAGGTGGAACATCATTAGCACCATACTTTTCTCGTTCAGCAATAAGGTCATATTGGTTCCATAATGCTGGTCTAGGTCCAATAATGCTCATTTGTCCAACAAAAATATTCCAAATTTGAGGTAACTCATCAAGTGAGGTCTTTCTCAAGAGCTTACCCATTTTGGTAATGAACTGCTCAGGATTTTCCAATAAATGAGTAGGAGTGTCGTTAGGAGTATCTATTCTCATAGTACGGAACTTTAAAATATTGAAATGTGTCTTGTTAATACCAATACGCTTCTGCTTAAAAAGAACTGGCCCTTTCGAGTCCAACTTAATGGCAATAATTAGAATTAAATAAACCGGGGATAATAGTATAAGACCACTTAAAGAAAGAATAATATCTATTAATCTTTTCACTTTCATATACATGCCTGTAACACTCCTTAAAAAATCATTTAGTTAAATAGGAATTAAATGGAACATCCGAATCATTCCAACCAACTACTAAGTCCCTAAATAATAAATCCGAAATAAATATACATTAAAAATCAATCTTTATAATTAAGGTACTTAATCCCTAGAACAATGAGGACTCTTAGAAATAGATCCCTTGGAAACCTATCTCTTCTAACTTCTCAGTTATAACAAATATATTTTCACATTTCCGTCACAAAATAGATCAATCCAAGTCACGAGAAGCCGAAATATTTAACAAATTGCTTCACGAGAGGGGTAAAAGAACTCACCCTTCACCCCTTTTGACACCAACCAAACTCTCCAAATAGTCCACCACCTGCGATTGCAAATCCTCACGCTCAAGCGCAAAATCCAATGTAGCTTTTATAAACCCAAACTTATCTCCAACATCATGCCTCACACCATCGAACTCAAATCCCACAACCATTTGGATAAGATTCAACTCTTTTATAGCATCAGTTAACTGAATCTCCCCACCAGCACCAGGAGTAAGGTTTTCTAAAATAGTGAAGATTTCCGGCCTCAGAACATAACGACCCATAATCGCATAATTAGAGGGAGCCTCCTCAATCTTCGGCTTCTCAACCAAATCATGGATATGATAAACCCCATCCTCAATTCCATTATGATTAATCGAGATCACACCATATTTTGAAACATCCTGCTTGGGGACTTCCTGAACACCGATGACGGACGAATTATAACGCTCATACACATCGATTAATTGCTTCAGACAAGGTTTCTCTTGAGCATGTACAATATCATCTCCGAGCAATACCGCAAATGGCTCATCCCCAATAAATCGACTAGCACATGAGATTGCATGACCTAGTCCAAGAGGTTCCTTCTGGCGGATATAGTGAATATTAGCCAACTTCGAAATCCCCTGTACTTCTTCAAGCTGGTCATACTTACCTTTTTTCGCTAGCGTTTCTTCCAGTTCATAGGACTTATCAAAATGATCCTCAATCGCTCTCTTACCTCGACCCGTCACAATAATGATATCCTCAATACCAGAAGCCACAGCTTCCTCGATAATATATTGAATCGTAGGCTTATCTACAATCGGCAACATTTCCTTCGGTTGAGCTTTCGTAGCTGGCAAAAATCTTGTTCCAAGTCCAGCAGCTGGAATAATCGCTTTTCTCACTTTTTGCATATCTTCTACCCCTTAGTTTACATTCTGAACTAATACTCGTTCTTTCTTATTCGCTAACTCCAATACATAATTAGCTAAATACTCAGGATCAAACTCAGCATGGTTTTCTACTAAGTTCGAAACTCTCTCATACTCAAACTCCACCGTCTTCCCAATGAAAATCTTTGGAAACACAGCTTTACCATGGACTTCATTCTCACCCAATAATTCCTCATACATCTTCTCACCAGGACGAATCCCCGCATACTTAATCCCAATTTCTTCTAATTTATAACCAGATAACTTAATAAGATTTTTTGCAAGGTCAACGATTTTCACTGGTTCTCCCATATCCAGGACGAATATTTCTCCACCACGCGCTAAAGCTCCAGCCTGCATGACTAAACGGGACGCTTCTGGGATTGTCATAAAGTATCTTGTCATGTCAGGATGAGTAACCGTAACCGGACCGCCAGCTTGAATTTGCTTCTTAAATAATGGTATTACGCTTCCTCTGCTGCCTAATACGTTCCCGAAGCGCACCGCAACAAAATTTGTTTGACTTTCTTTGTTCAATTTTTGAATGACCATCTCAGCAATGCGTTTCGTAGATCCCATCACATTTGTAGGGTTTACTGCTTTATCAGAAGAAACTAAAACGAACGTATTCACCCCAAATGTATCTGAGGCCTCTGCCACATTCTTTGTACCAATTACATTGTTCTTAACCGCTTCTTTCGGATTATATTCCATTAACGGTACATGCTTATGGGCTGCCGCATGGTACACTACCTCAGGTGCATGCTCTTCAAACACTTCAAAAATCCGGTTTCGATCTTGTATATCCGCGATGATAGGGACAACTTTCAATTCTGTTCCGTATCTATTTCTTAGTTCCATATCGATTGTATAAATAGAGTTTTCACCATGTCCTAATAATAAAAGTTTCTTAGGTTTAAATTTACTCACTTGGCGGCAAATCTCAGAGCCGATTGAACCACAAGCACCTGTAACTAGTACTGTTTTACCTGAAATTTTCTTCGAGATGCTCTCAGTGTCAAGTTCAACCGGTTCACGGCCAAGCAAGTCCTCCACCTGTACTTCCCGGAATTGATTGACGGAAACTTTACCTGAAACGATATCTTCAATCATCGGCATGATCTGTGTCTTTGCAGAGGTTTTACTGCACTGTTGATACACTTCTTGTATTTGACCCTTGCGAAGAGAAGGAATGGCAATGATGATATTATCAATTTGATGCTTTTCAACCAATGTTGGTATATCTTTGGTGCCGCCTAGTATTGTGACACCATAAATTTGAAGTTTCATTTTTTTAGGATCATCATCAATAAATCCAACTGGAAGCAAATCCGTATCCTGGCTCTTTATCAATTGTCGGACCAGCATGGACCCTGCTGACCCAGCCCCGATGATTAACGCCCGTTTCTTTTCCTGTTTCGGCTTTATGTAATAGTGTCTGTACATTCTCCATGAGAATCGTGATCCACCTATAAGTATGATATGAAGCATCCAAGTGACTGCTAGTACCCGAACATATATATCCCCGTTCACAAAAAACTGTAGAATACCAGTGGCCACGATTGAAAATGTAATCGCTCGAATGATCGCAACCAATTCCCCGACACTTGCGTATTCCCATGCTTTCTGATAAAGACGATCTAGAAATGCGAATACATGGTGACTTGCCAGTAATGCGCATGAGCTAAAGACGAGTGTAGGTAACGTGTACAGGCTGAACGTTGGATGAAGGAGATAATAACCGAAATAAATTGCTGTTAACACGATCAAAGAATCCAGCAGCATCAGCAATGATACCCGTTTTGTATAACTCACATAAATCCCTTCTTTTCTAAGTTATTTTGACAAATTAAATACCTAAGGGAAAGATACAAATGTATATCCTTTCCTTAGGTATCTAGGTTTACTTTTGATCATTTAATCTTTTTTCAATGGCTTGGTTGATTAGTTTTCTTATTTCTTCTAGTCGCTCTACCGGTACATCCTGATAAATATATCTTATTGCTTTTTTGATACTTTTAGACATGGAACTAAAATCTTTCAAGCGTGCATTCTCCTTGATTTTACATATAAACTTATTTATACCATAATATGAATAAAATACATAAAGCGTTTTCATTGTTTCTCTTTACTGTATTCTATTATTATAGTAGATGTGGGCATCTAACCCTTCCTCACATCCCACCACTGACGACGAGCGTCTAAGGCAAAGTTTCCTCTCCGCCCACGGTGTGATCGAGTGCCTCCAATGATAATGGTAAGGAGACATTCCCAAAATTCTACTGTTGTCTGTGCGCACCTTTTTGATTCTGATTTAATAACGACAATAGTACCTTAGGATTACCTGTGTTTGATTCTTTTAGAAGATTCCGAGGAACTTCTTCTTTTTGATCAATTCAGGTATTTCTTTATAAATATTTTTTCCATCGATCAGCAATTCTGCATTTTCTGTAAAGTAATAGACCATGTCTATTCCGTACTTTTTCTCTATATAATCCATCGCTTCTTCCATTTTAAAGGTGCGATTACGTATGTTATGAGCGTCTGATGCGATGAAGTGTGTCAGGTTGGCTTGGATCATTTGCTGTGAGAATTTCTGGATGTTCTTGCCGAAGTATCCTGTAAGGCTGGATGCTGTTAGCTGAGTTGCGGCTCCTCCTTGTACAAGCTTATAAAGCTTTTCCGGTCGTTCAATCAACTCCGCATTACGCTCTGGATGAACGATGACCGGGGTCAGACCTGCTACCTGAATGTCGTAGAGAAGCTTTTCCGCATACCGCGGAACTGAACTCGATGGGAACTCAATGAAAAGATATTGGGATACTTGGTTTAAAGGCAAGATGTCACCCTTTTGGTAATCTTCTAAAATTTCACCATAAATGCGGCATTCCTGTCCGGGAAGTACTTGAAGGTTAATGTGTTCTTCCCTTAACCGATCATTCACTTCTTTCACAAGGGGAAGGATGTCCGACTTCACATTGTCGTATTTTCCATTACGGTGATGAGGAGTCGCAATGATTGTATGAATTCCTTCTGAGACAGCCTGCTTCGCCATATCGATACTGTCGTAAATCGTACTGGCACCATCATCTATCCCCGGAAGGATATGGCTATGTATGTCAATCATTACTAACTCCTCCTCTTTCTAGTTCTTTCGACTTAATTCTACACCGACTACCATTTTACACCACTAGGTATATTTGTAAAGGGGTGAATTTTGTCGAATAAACCTTAATTTCCATAATAGTAATAATAGTCTGTTTCTGAAGCTTTCTTATTATTAAGTACGCATCCAAGCAGCTTTCCTTTTGTCGATTGCAATAGCTCTTTTGCTTTCTTCGCGGGTTCCATTTCTGTCTTTCCGCTTGAAACGACAAGGATGCTTCCATGACACTGGTTCGCCATAATTTGTGCATCTGTTACTACAAGTACGGGTGGTGTATCAAATATAATCAAATCATACTCGTTATAAGCATCGACAAAGAATTGCTCCATCGCCCTTGAACTTAATAGCTCAGCTGGATTCGGTGGGATCGGACCGCTTGAGAGAATATGAAGCTTGTCCACACCGCTGTCTTTAACGGCTTCCTTCAGTGTCACTTGTCTCGATAGAATATTCGTTAATCCTGTTGTGTTCGGGAAGTTAAAGGTATAGTGAACGGTTGGCTTCCTCATATCTGCATCAACTAACAGGACGGTCTTACCCTGCTGAGCAAAAACTACTGCTAAATTCGCGGCAGTTGTGGACTTTCCTTCCCCTGGACCTGCAGATGATACCATGATTGAACGGTATTCCTGATCGACTGATGAGAATTGGATGTTCGTACGAATTGTACGGAATTGCTCCGATACGGGAGACTTTGGATTCGCTTTCGCGATTAGCTTACGTATATTTGCGTTCATTGATTTCTTCTGTTTATTAAACACCGACACTTTCACCTCTGCGTCTTGACGTTCTTTCCTGACGGTGAGCTACCTTCTGAAATTCACTGTCTGAGATCGTCGGGATCACCCCTAGTATAGGAAGCTCGAGACCTTTCTCGATGTCTTGCTCTGTTTTCACTGTGTTATCCAAGAATTCTAATAAGAATGCAAGCCCCACTCCGGCCATTAAACCGACTACTAGCGCAATGGCAATATTTAATAACGGTTGTGGTTTAATCGGAGATGGATTTTCTCCAAGTTCAGCCTTTGCAAGGATACTCACATTATCCACGTTCATAATTTTTACAATTTCTGTTTGAAAGACTTCGGCAATCTTATTCGCAATAGCCGCCGCTTGTTTAGGATCTTCATCCTGTACGGAGATGTTCACGACTTGGGAATCCTTTTCACTTTGAACCGTTACTTTTTCATTTAGAGCTCCAGTCGTCATATCCAACTCAAGATCATCGATCACAATATCCAGAATAGCCGGGCTCTTCATAATGACATTATATGTATTGATCAATTGTAGGTTGGTTTGCACTTCCCCTACATTAAATGAATTCTGTTGATCTTGATTCGATTTATTCACAAGCAATTGAGTAGACGATTGATAGATTGGTGTGAGGACAAAATAGCTGATGGCCGCACTTACCAATACTGCCATTAGGGTCAGTATGATGATGAGACTCATGCGTTTCTTCAACGTCTGAATGAGCTCCTTTAAACTGATGGTTTCTTCCATGATAGCCTCCTATAATTCTTAAAAAATAAAAATCTCGTCATATTATATCATAAGTTCTTGTTATTTTTAGGGAATCTTGTCATAATTTTAATATAATTGAAATCTTTTGTTACTTATCTATTAAACAACAGATTGTTTATTATTGGAAGGGGCTATTCGAATTTGGCTCCATTTTCCAAGTTATTTACTCATAGGAGGTTCGTAATGAAAAAGGTATTTATTTTTTTCCTACTTATATTATGTGGTGGGGTTATTGTTTATGGGAATCTTCACTGGAAGTCGATGACAACGGGTTCCACGTCTGCGGATTCGTCTTCAAGTCCGGAGAAGCAAGGTCAATCTGATAAGAGTGAGCCCACATCCCTTGAAACAGAGGAAGGGGATTATCTGCCTACTACGGTCAATTGGCCGGAAGATGCCCGTTCCCTTTATAAAGAGAAGCTAGAAACTGGAGAACCCTTCAATATTGTTCTGATGGGATCAACCGAAATGGATTCCATTGAGGAAGGATGGAACGACAAAGTAGCGAACGCTTTAGAAGACGAGTACGGGGACACTGTTTCAATTCAGAGTCTATCCTTTGAAACCAATACACTTGAGTTCGTGCGTGAGGAAAGATATGAAGAAGTAGGGGATTTACAGCCTGGGCTCGTCATTTTTGAGCCGTTCGTCTTTAAAGATAATGGAAACGTTACGATCGAGGACACTCTTCAAAGCATCAGCACGATCATAGATGAAGTAAAAGAGTTATCACCTGGGTCAGCATTTGTCCTTACACCCCCACAGCCTATTTATCAGCCTAAAAATTACGCTGTACAGGTTTCTCAAATTCAGGAATACGCGAAAGAGAATGATATTCCGTTTATTGATCACTGGTCCAACTGGCCAGGTGTAGAAGATGAAGAGATTAAAACGTACTTGGATGATGCCAGCAGCCCGAATGAGCAGGGACACACAGCCTGGGCCAAAGGAATCATAGACTTCCTGGTAGAAAAGGAATAATTTTTTACTATTTTAGGAATAATTTAGTTTTTTCCACCAAATTATGTGATAAAATGACGGTATTATCTATCAAACTATGACAATAAAGGAGAAGTGTACGTGAAAAAGACATTGGTTTCTGTAGCAGCTACGGCTGTACTCTCGTCTTCGTTTGTTAGCTATGCCTCGGCAAGCACTCACAAGGTGGAATCAGGCGACTCCCTTTGGCTGATCGCAAACAAATATGACACAAGCGTTGCCAACTTGAAGAGTTGGAACAAGCTGCAGTCAGAAATGATTTTTCCTAATCAGGTATTGAAGGTTGCCGCGAGCGGCGCCCAATCGCCACAAGCACCTGCGCCTCCAAAGCAAAACACAGGGCAGACGTCCGCTAAAACGTATACGATTAAGTCCGGGGATACATTAGGACAGATTGCCGGTAAGCATTCGATTTCCCTTGCCGATTTAATGAGCTGGAATGGTTTGAATAATCATCTGATCTATCCCGGTCAAGTGTTGAAAGTATCGAAAACGGGTTCCCAGCCTGCTCCAAGCAGTCCGGCACCCGCTCCGGCTCCACCTAAACAAGACGGTTCGGTGACAAGTTATTCAGTGAAATCTGGGGATACGTTGTCTCATATCGGGATGAAGTTTGGTGTGACGGTAGCCCAACTTAAAAGTTGGAATGGACTTTCGAGTGATTTCTTATCGATTGGACAAGTCCTGAAAGTGTCGAAATCAGGGGCTCCTGCCACTCCGGCACCGGCACAACCTGCTCCGCCTAAACCAGATAGCTCCATGACAAGCTATACCGTTAAGTCGGGAGATACCCTGTCTCATATTGGTGCAACATTTGGTGTGAGTGTAAGTGAGTTAAGAAGCTGGAATAATCTTTCGAGTGATTTCCTGCGCATCGGACAGGTCCTGAAGGTGAAGGGAACGGCTGAGGCAGTCAAGCCCCCAGCAGCTCCGGCACCAAGCCAATCTTCGTCCTTTTCCGTTGATAGATTATTAAGTGAGGCAACGTCTCATATGGGGACCCCTTATGTATGGGGAGGCTCATCGGCCGGCGGCTTTGATTGCAGCGGCTTCATCTATTATGTCTTTAAAGAAGCCGGTGCCAATGGTGTAAAGCGTCTATCCAGTGAAGGATACTACAGTCGCTCCTACTACGTGAATACACCTCAGCCGGGTGACCTTGTATTCTTCGAAAATACATATAAAAAAGGCATTTCTCACTTAGGCATTTATATCGGAAACAATGAATTCATCCATGCCGGGGACAACGGCGTCCAGGTTTCCAGCTTAAGTAACTCTTATTGGAAATCGAAGTTTGATGGATTTAAGAGATTTTATGATTTGTAGAAAGATAGACCCCGATGACATTTACGCCATCGGGGCCTATTTTTTTATGGAGTGAAGAAATCCTGAGTATAGTACACGCCATACTCCCCGCCGAAGTATACTCCTGTCCCCAGCTTTTTGAAGAGAGGACTCAGGATGTTTTTGCGATGGCCGGATGAGTTGACCCAGGCATCATGAACAGCGATGGCATTGAACTGTCCCCCCGCGATGTTTTCCCCTGCCGATGAATATGAGATTCCAGCCTGATCCATCCTTTGAAAGGATGATAGACCATCAGGGTTATCATGACTGAAGAAGTTTCTTATGGCCATGTCTTTACTGTGGGCTCTGGCTACCTCTTGAGCTTTAGCATCCGCCTGAAGGGGTGCCACAAGATGTCGTGCCCGTAATGCATTTGCCTGGTCGAGGATCTGCTTCTCCATGCTGTTTCTTAGTTCCGTTATATTCACGTCCGGATTTGTGATCGTGAAATCTTCTCTCATGAGTAAGAGCCCGGAAAGTGTATTCCCATCATTTTTATCATAATAAGTACGAATAAGCATTTCATCGTAATAATAGTCGTTAGTCTGATTGTGACTGGCTCCTATTTGATTTAATTTGGTTTCAACTTCTGTATTGCCGAGACCAAGCTTAAGTCCGGATCGTGACACCCAGCTATCCGAGTTTGAATAGACCGCCACCACTATCCCTTTAAATACACCGTATTGGATGTACTTCTTGGGATCCAGATTATAGACATACCAGTCAAAGCTGAATCTACTTTCATCGATTCGCTGTGGATCTCCTAAGGAAGATCGAAGGAATTCTTCAGTGGCATTGATATGAACTCCTTGGAAACGAAACTCTTCCAGGCTTCCTGTTAACTTTTCCTCGACACCTGACGAGACGGCGTTGTTCCCTCCAAGAATGGAGAATGAGTCATAAGAGTTTACCAGACTTTTTATTGTTGAAGGAACAGCCTCTTTCTTCACTAATAGTATTGGTGCGTTTTCTTTTGCTGCCAGTACAGACCCCGATAAGGCATCAGCGAAGTTTGTCCCCGTTGCTACATAAGCTCTTTCCTTTTTCATCGGAAGACCTTCTATTATGTTCTTAGCGGTCTCATAACGGTCGACACCGCCATATCTGGTTGTGCCGGGGAGTTTTGATTCTACTTTGGCAGAGATCACTCCGTCACCTCCGACTATAATGGTCTCTTGTTTCTGCTCTGTTACCTTCAGGGTAGATGACGGTAGAGTGCTGGATTCCGTCAATACAATCGGGATGCCATTTTTGGCGGCGTAAGGAGCGACTGCCAGCGCATCCGGGAAGTTCCGTCCGTTTGCTACGATTGCTTTCTTGGAAGGTAAGTAACTGGCGATTTTGGCGGCTGTTTGGAAACGGTCGTCTCCTCCGATTCTTGTAATCTTCATGTTTTTCTTTTTCAATTGTGTTTCAATGGTTGCATCGATTGCGCCGGTTCCACCTAATATGTAGACGTGCTTTGCCTTTAAACGCTCGATTTCCTGCAACGTTTCAGAGGGTAAACGATTTTTGTAGATTAATAGAATCGGTGCACTCATTTTATAAGCGAGCGGTCCCCCTGCCAGGGCATCGGGGAACGTTTGTCCGTTTGCAAGCACCACCGTGTCGGATTGATCCCATCCCCATAACGAAATCTGCACAGCTGTATCGAAGCGATTTTCTCCACTTATCCGGTTTACATTTGCCTTTGCTGTGTCCATTTTTACCAGGCTGAATGAAAGGATGATGAATAAGATGGTTATGCCGGTTTTTTTAATCAAATGACTCCCTCCCTATTTTATTCTCCCCTCTAATAATACCAAATAAATCCAAGTTTTTGAGTGTCAGTCGACAATTCATTCCTGTATTCTGATACTTCTGACATAAACAGACAAAAATTTACTAATGTATTCCCTTTTGCCGTTATTTCTAGTATATTTTTCTTATGTGTAAAATTTATTATTTATAGGTGGGAAACATTTTGAGAGCAGATAAACATCACAAAAAGCGCAAGTGGCCGAAAGTCGTCGGAATCATCGTTCTTCTATTACTAGTAGCTGTCGGCGGTTACGCCTATTCAATTTATCATTCATTGAATAAGACAGCTGAAACGATGAATGAAAATATTGACCGTCCGAAGTCTGAGAAGCGAACGGAAGAAGTAAAATTCGATAAAAAACACCCATTCTCTGTTTTACTGTTAGGAGTAGATGAAAGAGATGGCGACAAAGGTCGTTCAGATTCTATGATTGTCGTGACGGTGAACCCTCACGAGAAAACAACGAAGATGATAAGTATACCTCGTGATACACTCGTCGAAATCGTAGGCAGGGGAACGGAAGATAAAATCAACCATGCTTACGCTTTCGGTGGCGTCGAAATGGCCATGGACACAGTAGAAGAATTCCTGGATATTCCGATTGATTATTATGCAAAGATCAATATGGAAGGTTTCAAGGACATTGTAAATGCTGTCGGTGGAGTAACCGTAAATAATGAATTCACTTTCTCTTCTGGTAGCTATACCTTTAATGAAGGCCAGCTTTCGTTAAGTGGCGACAAAGCTCTTGCTTATGCTCGTATGAGAAAACAAGATCCACGTGGAGATTTCGGTCGTCAGGCAAGACAACGTCAAGTCATCCAGGCGGTTATTAAAGAAGGCGCCAGCGTATCGTCCCTATGGAACTATGGAGATATCTTTGGAGCCATTGGGGAGAACGTGAAAACAAACCTGACCCTTGATGAGATGGTCGACATACAGAAGAACTACAAATCGGCGACAAAAGATATTTCTCAAAGTCAAATTGCCGGTGAAGGTGCCAAACTTGGCGGAATTTACTACTACATCGTTCCTGAAGAAGAGAAACAAAAAGTACAGAGTGATTTGAAGGATCATTTGGATTTGAATTGATATGGATGAAACCGGCCTTTTTGGGGTCGGTTTTTTATTTTGGACGGGAAAGGTAAAAGGACAGATACATTATGCAGCTGCCCCTTTTTCTTTGATTAATAGTGATTTTCCCAACCAGACACCACCTGTAATAGAGAGTAGACCCAAAAGCGAGAGAAAGAGCAGCGACGCTTTTGCCCCATCTTGATAAGGTAAGTCCGTATAATACCCATGGGTTTCATCCGAGATTCCTTTTATCCACTGAGTCTCAAGCTTTGATTTCGTATCCTCGGTAAAGTCACTCTTCTTTACGATTCCATTTTCATTGATTGTATAGGTTCTGAAGCTGGTCGTTGAGTCGTCCTCTTTAGAAGGAGTCGTGTCCAGGCTGGCGATAAATGCTTCTTTTCCTGTTTGGTTATCCTTCATTAGCTTGTAATGAATAAAGCCTGAGTAAGGTTTCATCCCTTCTTCTTCAGGATGTACCTTATGCCCTTTCAGCTTCGCCTCCACTTCATCGTTTATTTCAAAGATGATGGTGGCAGGATTGCTTTCACTTTCCACATACGTATTCAATTTCACACCATGAAAGACTTGGACTGCATCGACCATACCCTCTTCTTGTAAGGAGACGAAATCATATCTTTTATCAAAGGCGTTCTGGTAGAAGGTTTCTCTAACGGATTGGATTAGGAAGTAAGCTACTAAGAGAATGATGATGATGCCTGAAATCACTAAGAAAGTACTTATGAATAAGAATTTTTTTCTTTTTTTATGATCCATTGTCTCTTCACCCAAATCTTAAATTAGATTTTTTGTATGCGGTTACTCTCTAATGGGTGTGAAGTTTTCAATTTTACTGCGGATAAATTGAATGAACTTGTCGTCACCTTGAAGCTCGAATACGATGAGTGCCTTCTGCATGTATTTCTGTGCGTCTTTAAGGATTCCTTGAAGCTCATAGTTGTAGCCGATATGATAGTGAAGTTCTCCCAAAAGGTACATATTGTCTTTCAGTACACACCAATCGATCGCTTCATTACAATACTGGATGGACTCATCAAAATTCTTCAATCGTGTAAGGACTCTGGCGATATTGTAGTAAAGTCTTGTTCTAAGCGTGAAGTCATGAAGATTGGGAAGAGCAAGGATATGTGTTTTCACTTCCTGATAGATTTCGAGAGCCTTCTTCCAATCTCCTTCTTCAGAATACATGACCCCAATGGTGAGAAGGATCTCAATTTCACGTTCTGTCCAGATTTTATCTGTCGTATGGGACAGAGAGATGGCTTCTCTCAGGATCTCCTCTGCTTTCTCCACATTTTTATTAAGTTCGTATTGATAAATTCCTTTATGCCATTGAAGTAACTGAAGATTCCGATTATTATTAAAGAACAGAGGATTCTCTTCTTCTGCGGTTACGATTTCTTTCATTTCCTTATAGTTCATGCTTCTTCTTGCGATCTGAAGCTGCTTGCTGACTTCTTGTACATAGTCTAAACGGGGTGTCATTCCTATATCAAAGAAGTAGTTCACGTCTACACCCAACTTCCTTGAGATTAAGAATAGTGTTGAGGCGTAAGGGAACACATCACCTTTTTCAATCTTACTGATCTGAGCCTGGGTACATATTCCTTCCGCCAGCTCTTCTTGGGAAAGACCGATGTTCTTACGTAATTCTTTTATCTTTTGACCTACAACACTAAAGTCCATTTACATCTCTCCTAAAAAAATATTCCTATAATTATATTTTTCTTTCAAAAAAAGCGAATGAGCTATCTTTCGGTGCTAAAAATGGTCCATAAGCCCCTAGAATGCCTCTCATCACATTTTTAATATATGGTTTAATATTATTATAACTCTATAATCAATGATACCTAAAATTACTCTATTTGAAAAAGGGAGGAAATACCCATGAAAAAACGTTTGTTAACATTCGCTACCGCTTCTGCCTTACTTTTAGGAGCTTTTGGAGCCGTTCAGGCCACTTCCATTCAATCAGCTGAGCTTCCACCTGTATATTCTCCATCGAGCACAGATGTGGCAGCAGAACTTCCACCTGTTTATTCTAAATCGAGCGTGGAAACAGCTGCAGAATTACCGCCTGTATACGCGAAGAAAGAATTACCACCTGTATATTAATACTATTCGTCTCCAGAGCCTGGAGGCTTTTTTATTTCTTTGAAGCCCGCAAAGTAAGGGTTTTCATTTCTTTCGGATCAACATTGCCGCTAAATGGAGAAACTCCCCTACACTAAGAGTAACACACAGGTCCGTCCCTCAAAATATTCTTTTAAGAATATGCCTCGAGTTATATTAATGGTGAAAACGAGACCTATCGCCGTTAATTCAAAACAAATATCCCCTGTATTGCTTTCTGGTGCCAAATACCTTATTCAATAAAATTTGATAGGATAAAAGTACAATAAAAGAAAGGGGGCTTCATGATGAATAACATAAGCATGAAAGTAAATCCTCTATACTCGGATTTGGATATGTCGATCCAATTCCAATTTGAATTTTCCAAAGGTGATTGTAAGGTCGGGCAAGCCATGGTATCCACCTATGCCATCAACAACAATGTGGAATACCGCAAATCTCAAAGCGTGACGATCGCTAAAGTTGAAAAGTGTGCCGTCATTGATCAGTTCGAGATTGCAGGTGACCTTGGAGAACCCTGTATGAACAAGCTCCGACACTTCCTGAAAGTGATCGGGATGAAAGAAATTCATTCTGGTTATGACATGGCGCGGGAAAGAATTAGTAACTAAGGTTTTGTTTAGATTAGATTGAAGAGGCTGTCTTATTATGAGGCAGTCTCTTTTTGCACCTTCGACTTTAAAACTTTCTCACCATTCTTTTTAAAACGATATACTTTCTTCTATTCGTTTGTTTTAACCTGACTAAGACCGGCAGTGCCACTATTTTCATTCCACTGATAAGAAGGGCTGCATAGGCAAAGGAGTTCAGTAAAAAGTAATTCAAGTTGAGTATTAATACTACTATCGAGCATAAGCTCCATAACGCGGCCTCCATTCCTACCCTACCCTCGAATGTCATTTTCTTTTTGCAGAGTAATGCAGGGAGCACTGCAACGATGACGGAGGCAAGTAGCAGGAATAGTATGGCATATATCATTCCTATAATCGCTGTTATCATATGAGATCCTCTTATTTCAACAAAGTCTTACTCCTGTTTCATTTCACCTTTTCCATAGTAAAATCCTTCTAATTTAAATATTTATATAGTACCTTCCCAAAAGTACGATAAAAGAGCTTTGGCATTGGCCAAAGCTCTTTATATAAGTGTTTCAATGGCGAGATGAGCCACTACCCTGCTTATCAAGCTCTGATCGCGAGTGTAGAATCGATTTCCACCTTTTCCGTGGAGATTATTTCGGTATGCAGCAGGGTTTGAACCGTTCCGTTTATATGTCCGGGTGTATGAGGGACGGACCTTACTCAATGGATTGTAAATCGCCCATCCAATTGATATCAGGATACCCCCCTTCATGAGTACTTTTCGAGTTGCTCAATCCCGTATCGTAATAACCGTCTATACTATTCTCAATATGAATCACATAAGTGTAATCATTCCATATTGTTCCTTCTTCGATCGCATCGTTCGAAACATCCGTCAATCTCTTCAGGAATTGGTTTGCTATGGCTCTCATTTCGTCCTCCGGTGTTTCCTGTGGGACGACGATGTTGAATTCCAAAGGGCTCTGTTGAGAATGGAGGATGACTGCGTGGGATACTGTATTTTCCACGATATAGTCTCTCGCTTCATTGAACCATTCAGTACGGAATTCCGTCGGTTCTTCTCCGAGATACTTTATATCCTTACTCAGAGACTTTGAACCTCCGTCATTCTTAAAAAGAGCTACCGAAGTAATAACGGATTCACGATCAATGAATTGGATCTCTTCCATTGAATTTGGCTTAATTTTGTTATTACCTTGTATTTGCATTTCCACCATATAATCACCATATAAATAATTCGCTGAATATACACCTTCCAATGCATTCATGAAATAATACGGTTCACCCAGGGTCGCAATGACCTGGTCCAATGTATAAGACGGGCTGATATTGGAACGGACCTCCAATAGTGTCTTTTCATCTTGGAAGTAAAGGAGATAATCCTCAACCCGATCATATCCTTTGTGACCCTTCTTGGTGTCGAGATTCTTGTACTTGTCCTTATATATCTCCTGTATACCTTCCATGGAATCTCCAATCGTAAAGGAAGTTCCGACGAACGTTCCATTGGCTGCTTTTTCCTTGAAAGCATTTGGATTGTTCAGGATCATAGAAAAATCAAAGGCAGGGAGTGGAGGTGGTGTATCCGCCGGTTCATTCTTGTCTTCCTCTTCTTTTTTCTCCGGCACTTTCTCTGCTTCTGCTTCTTGCTCCTGATTCTCTTTCACATCATCGACGGGTGTCGCCGATTTTCTGATGGAGGCTTTTTCCTCTATGATCTTTTCATCCCACTCGTCAGTCGGTACGTATGTTAGTTCTGCAGGTTCTTCTTCTTTTTCATTTTCCTTCACCAGATCTTCCTTAAATAGATAACTGCTGCCCAGGATAGAAAGGATCAGGATGATGCATAAAGGAACGCCAAGATTGATGAAGATGGACTTGACCGATGATTTCTTTTGTTTTTCATTCCTTATCTTCGTCAGGATGGCTCTTTTTTGACTTACGGGGTCGGTGTCCTTGAATACTTCCCGTTCTATTTCATCCTTTAGATTGTGTAAAGGGTCCTTATTCATTGGGAATCCTCCCTCCCATTGTTTTCTTCAGCTTCTCCCTTCCCCGGTCCAGCCTCGTCCTAACCGTGGAAGGATTGATTCCTAGCATGTCTCCGATTTCCCCAGTCGTTAATTCTTCATAGTAATATAATAGTATGACTTCTCTATATTTCAGGGGGAGTGAGTATACATGAGAGGCAACTGATTCATTGTCTTCGCTCGTTATGAGTTCTTGTTCCGGTGTAACGGACGTCTCTTTTTTAAGAATGGTATGAAATGTATGTACGATCGTATTTTTCCTGAAATAAGCCGAGCGCTTATAATCTTTACATAAGTTAATGGCAATTCTATAAATCCACGTTTTGTAAGAGGATTTATGATTGAACTGATGGAGGGCATGAAAAGCTTTAATGAATACCTCCTGAGTAATATCCTGGGCAGCCGGCCAGTCTTTCACATAGAGATACACCAATTTCGTCACCTGTACTTCATACTCATCAATTAAACTCTCAATCAACCTTTCCTCACTTACCTCCATCTGCATCACTCCCCCCTTCTCATGTTGTATCACTTCATCCATTTGATATCCTCCCCTGAGTGGACGGGAACCCGATTTTCCGTTTCCACACTGGAACCAGGTCCGTCCCTTCTCTTTATAAGTTTAATGTATTTTTTTACATTTTTGTCAGTTATTCATTCATTAGACGCGACCGGTAGGAAGTGTGTCTCAATTTTAGATGATTTTTCTTGTATTTAGTTTAATAGAAAAAACGCATCCTTTATATTGGGATGCGTTTTTACATGTATTATTCTTAATCAGCACCGAAAAGGAAGGTCCGTCCCTCAATGCGTTAAAGCGGTGAGGGACGGACCTTGGTTAGATTAATGAATTTATGATCAAGAGGCTTGCTATTCTGCTTGTCATGTCCCTGATGTCGAGTGTCGGATCGATTTCCACGATGTCCATGGTGGTTACCTTAGGGTGCTGCATGGCGGTTTGAACCGCTTCCGTTAACGTGTCCGGGTGCATGCCTCCTGGACCGATTGCCGGGCAGCCCGGTGCGTATGCCTGGTCGAGGACGTCCATGTCTACTGAGAGGTAGATGGTATCGACCTGGGATTCTAATTGGGCTATGGCGTCTTGGATGAGTTCTGCGATCGACGAGTTGTTTTGTCTGACGTCCTTCATGGTATAAACTGTAACACCCTGCTCAACGGCATAGTCATGATAGGCTTTAGCATTGGCGTAATTGCGGATACCTATCTGAATCAGGTGCTCACCCTTGATGTGCCCCTCTTCTAATAACCTTCTAAAAGGTGTCCCATTGGTAGGGCCTCCATCTTCCGTGTTCCGCAGGTCATGGTGAGCATCGAATTGGATGATACCTACTGTACCTTTGGTTTCCTTGATGGCTTTGACCGTTGATGTTGTGATGGAGTGGTCGCCTCCAAAGATGATGGTGAAGGGTGCTGCGTTTGTGTTCGTTGCGTCTTTGACTGACTCATAGATTCGTTGATGGCAGTCTTCTATCGAGGTTGGGTGCATGGTGATGTCCCCGAAGTCGACGATAGCTTTCTTGGCTTCGGCTAGGTCCGTCCCTCTTTCGATGTTGTACGTCGTAAACGAGTTCAGGCAGCGTCTGATTGCATCGGGTGCGAAGCTTGCCCCTGAGTGGGAGATGGAGGGTTTGGAGAGGGGGGCGCCAATGATGGCGATGTCCCCTTTCATTCCTTCTCCCCATGGTGTCAGGAGTTCAGCTGCCTTCGTTGTGTAGCGGTCTTTAAATTGTGCTCTACCCGACTGCTTAATGTGTTGAAATGTGCTCATGAAGCTTCTCCTTGCGGTAGATGATGCGGCCGTTTTTCATGACAGTGTGGGTGTGGTTGACCCCGTAATGGTATGGAACGTAATGATAGTTTGGTACATCCCACAGGACGATGTCGGCTTTACGTCCTTCTATCAGCTTTCCTGCCGAGTCTCCTCTGTTGATGGCATAGGCAGCGTTGACGGTGACGGCGTTCCAAATTTCTTCCGGCGTCATTTTCAGTTGCAAGGATGCAAGATTCATAATGAATTGCAGGTTCTCTGTTGGTGAACTCCCCGGGTTGAAGTCGGTTGACAGAGCCACCGCGGCCCCCGCTTCCATCATGCCTCTTGCGTTAGCAAACTTGCCTTTGTTCAGATAGAAGGATGTTCCTGGCAGTAGGACCGCGATCGTGTCGGTTTCACCCAGTGCCTGGATGCCTTTTTCAGATGCGCCAACTAAGTGGTCACCGCTAATGGCTCCGATCTCCGTTGCCATTTCCGTTCCGCCAAGTGGATCGATTTCGTCGGCGTGAATTTTTACTGAGAAGCCTTTTTCTTTTGCTTTTTTCAGGAACTCGCGGGATTGTTCTACTGTGAATACCCCTGTTTCACAGAAGATATCGACGAATTCAGCCAGCTGACCTTTTTCGATATCGTTCAGCAGGTGGAGCATTTCCGTTAAAAATTCATCGGAGCGACCTTTGAATTCCGGTGGGATCGCGTGTGCTCCAAGGAATGTGGAAACGATGTCTGCCGGGTGCGATTCGTTCAGCTGTTTGGCTACTCTCAGCTGTTTTAGTTCGGTTGGACGGTCAAGGCCGTAGCCGCTTTTCGCTTCGACAGTCGTGACTCCGTATGAAATCATCCTGTTTAAATGGAAGCGAGCTTTCGTGAGCAGCTCTTCTTCTGATGCTTCGCGGGTGGCACCTACTGTAGATAGGATGCCTCCCCCGCGTTTCAGGATCTCTAAGTATGGCACTCCCTGCTGCTTGAGGGCCATTTCGTGTTCACGTGAGCCGCCGAAGACCAGGTGAGTATGTGGGTCAACAAGACCTGGTGTGACGAGCTTTCCTTCTGCATCGATACGTTCCGTCGCTTTGAGGGATTGTGCTTCTTCATGCGTTCCGATCCACGCGACAAGTCCGTCCCTGATAGCCAGTGCCCCGTGCTCTGAAACCTTGAGTTTACTCATTTCCTCGCCTTTTAGAGGTCCGTCCCCCTGATCCATCGTAAGGAGCTGTCCGATGTTGTCGATGATGGTATCGAAGTGTTTTTCTGTTGTCATGTTATTCTCCTCCTTTGTTCATCGGGATGTGGATGTTGTGTTTTTCGGCTGTTTTTTCTGCAATGTCGTAGCCCGCGTCGACGTGGCGGATGACGCCCATTCCCGGGTCTGTTGTCAGGACTCGCTCCAGACGTTCTTGAGCAAGGTCCGTCCCATCTGCAACGACGACCATACCAGCATGTAGAGAGTACCCCATTCCTACTCCGCCACCGTGGTGGAAGGAGATCCATGAGCCGCCTGCCGCTGTGTTGATGAGGGCGTTCAGGATTGCCCAGTCTCCTACTGCGTCACTTCCGTCCTTCATGCTTTCGGTTTCACGGTTCGGTGAAGCAACGGATCCGCAATCCAGATGGTCACGGCCGATGACGATCGGCGCTTTCAGTTCTCCGTTTCGGACAAGTTCGTTGATGGCAAGACCCATTTTCACACGCTCGCCATACCCCAGCCAGCAAATACGGGAAGGCAGCCCTTGGAATGCCACTTGCTCCTGTGCCATATCGATCCAGCGATTCAATGCTTCGTTTTCAGGGAAAAGCTCTTTGATCAAACGATCCGTTCTATAGATATCCTCAGGATCTCCTGACAGAGCTGCCCAGCGGAAAGGTCCTTTTCCTTCACAGAATAATGGACGGATGTAGGCTGGAACGAAGCCAGGGAAATCAAAGGCATTGTCGACTCCTTCATCCTTCGCTACCTGACGGATGTTGTTGCCGTAGTCGAATACGATGGAACCTCTATGTTGGAACTCAAGCATTGCTTCCACGTGTTTAGCCATGCTTTTTTGTGAAAGTGTTGTGTAGGCTTTCGGGTCCTGTTTGCGAAGCTCTGTTGCTTCCGCCAGTGAATAGCCTTCAGGTACATATCCGTTCAATGGATCATGTGCTGATGTTTGATCGGTCACGATATCGATTTTGACGTCACGTTTTAACAGTTCATGATGAACTTCAGCCGCGTTTCCTAGTAAAGCGATGGAAAGAGGCTTGCCCTGGTCACGTGCTTCATAAGCCATCATCAGTGCTTCATCGATGGAATCTGTCTTCACGTCACAGTATTTCGTGTCAAGACGCTTTTGGATGCGCTCTGCATCAACGTCTACTGCAATCACGACTCCACCGTTCATCGTAACGGCCAGTGGCTGCGCACCACCCATTCCACCTAGACCAGCTGTAAGTGTGATGGTTCCTTTAAGTGAGTTATTGAAATGTTTCTTCGCAAGTGCTGCGAACGTTTCATACGTCCCTTGCAGGATCCCTTGTGTCCCGATATAGATCCAGCTTCCCGCCGTCATTTGGCCATACATCATGAGGCCTTTTTGATCCAGCTCATGGAAGTGCTCCCAGTTTGCCCATTTCGGTACAAGGACCGAGTTAGAAAGAAGGACTCTTGGAGCCGCTTTATGGGTTTTGAACACACCAACCGGTTTACCGGATTGAACAAGCATGGTTTCGTCGTTTTCCAGGTTTCTGAGCGTGTGAACGATTGCGTCGAAGGACTCCCAGTTACGGGCCGCTTTTCCGATACCACCGTATACGACCAAATCTTCCGGAATTTCCGCTACCTCGGGATCGAGGTTATTGTAGAGCATGCGGAGTACCGCTTCCTGCTCCCATCCTTTACATTCAAGGTCCGTCCCTCTTTTTACGTGTACGATGCGTTTGTTTGCTTTAACCATTTGTCGTTTCCTCCTTTGTTTTGGTTGGTTTGATGAGCGTGCTCAGTGTTGTTTGCTGCAGCCACTGGTTGGCTTTTTCTATATCTTTCGAGAAGATCCGGTCCTTTGTAATGGAAGGAATGACCTTTCTCGCTGCTTCATAAAATTGTCGTGTTTTGCTGGCCAGGAGGTCCGTCCCTCTATGCTCTGCTGCCTGTAGGTTGCAGATGAGTTCGACGGCCAGGACTCTTCTTGTGTTCTGTAAGATTTGGTAGGCATGTCGTGATCCGATTGTTCCCATGCTGACGTGGTCTTCCTGATTGGCGGATGATGGGATGGAATCGACACTGGCCGGATGGGCGAGTGTTTTGTTTTCGGATACGAGTGATGCGGCACAGTATTGCATGATCATGGCACCGGATTGGAGACCAGGTTGTGGACTCAGGAACGGCGGCAGATCATTCAGCTGCGGGTTCACTAATCGTTCGATACGTCTTTCAGAAATGTTTGCTAGCTCTGCTATGGCAATCTTCATAAAATCCATGGCGAAGGCGATCGGCTGTCCATGGAAATTCCCACCTGAGATGATTTTTTCCCCATCATCAAAGATCAGCGGATTATCTGTCGCCGCGTTCATTTCGATTTCAAGCTTTTCTTTTACATAGTCAAGTGCCTGCCAGGATGCTCCATGTACCTGTGGGATGCATCGTAACGAATAGGCGTCCTGGACTCTGAGTTCTCCTTGTTTCGTTGTCAGTTTACTGTCTTCCAGGTAATCCCGGATTCTTTCGGCCGTAGCGACCTGCTGAGGATAGCCTCTTACTAAATGAATATCTTCGTCGAAGGCATCCATGATTCCTCTAAGTCCCTCTAAGGTCAGACTTGCAATCATCTCGCTTTGGAAGGCAAGTTCCTCTGCTTCCAGGTATCCGATGACCCCCATTGCCGTCATCGCTTGCGTTCCGTTGATGAGTGCCAATCCTTCTTTTGCCTGAAGCTGGATAGGGAAGATATTTTCTTTTGAAAGGACAGGAAGGGTTTGATGGACTTCTCCTTTATAATGGACTTCTCCTTCTCCCATCAGAGCGAGTGCTAAATGGGAAAGTGGTGCTAAGTCGCCGCTTGCTCCCAGTGAACCCTGCTGTGGCACGACTGGATGGATCCCTTTATTGAGGAATTCTGCCAGGCGTTCGACGATGACCGGTCTCACACCTGAGTACCCTTTTAAAAGGGCGTTGCATCTCAGTAGAAGCATGGCACGGGAAACATTCTCCGGGAACGGATCACCCACACCGCATGCATGGGAATGGATCAAGTTAAGCTGAAGCTCCTCCACATCATCCGCATCGATCAACACATCACTGAACTTCCCAAAGCCCGTGTTGATCCCGTACACCACACGCTTCTCCTTCACAATCCGCTCAACCGCCTCGCGACTCTTCCGCACCCGCTCCATACTAACCGGCGAAAGCTCCACCTGCTCCTTCCCATAAATAACCCTCTTCGCCTCATCCAAACTCAAACTACAACCCGTCAACTCCACCATTACAATCACCTCTTCATATTTTTAGGGACGGACCTCTGTAAGTTGTCTCTTCACAACCTCAGTGTCGCTATACCCCTCTAAATCGCTATCTTTGCTTTTTCGTTCTTTAACGCTTTAAACCACTCTGGGACGGACCTCCAACTCTTCCATGTCCACCCCCTAAAGAGTCTCTTGACTCAAAATTCCACACAAAAAGAGGCTCGACCAAAGACAGACTTCTGCCGTTGGTCGAGCCTCCTTTCAACTAATATCTCTAGGCTCTAGATTATTTAAATATGATTAATTCCAAGTCCGATTGTCTCGTGCTCAAGCCCCTTAATGGGCGCACCAATCGTCCCGTATAAAGCAACCGCTATCCATTCGCCTTCCTCTTCACTCTCATATGGAGTGCCCCTTACAACCGAAAAGCGCAATCCCACGGTGCGCAGGATCTCACCCAATTGCGTATGGCCGCGGGTCACACCCGTTAATGCCTCCATGATGGCGTGGTATAAGGCATGCATTTCCCGGTACAAATCTTCCCGGACGAGATCACTTCGTTTTGCTGCTGTTTCAATCGCAGCCACGATTTTTTGACTGTCCATGGATCCGATTTTCCCGGTGCAGTAACTCCAATTCAGTTCATTGAAATGACGATTCCACTCTTCTTCATCCCTTTCTACGAGAAGAAGTAGCATGGCATTCTTTCCGATACGAGTATGATCTGTCTTATCCAAGTGGCATTCGCACCTTACATGAAAATTCTAAAAATACTAATAACTACTTATATTGTATGGTCTGGCCGGTAAGAGGTCAACGAAAAAAGTGCTGATTTTAGAAACTTAGAGAGGTAGTTTGGTAGCGTGGTAAAGGGTTTTGGAGGGCATATCAGGTAGGAACAGATGAAGTGTTCCCTAGTTTTAACATTGGAGGTCCGTCCCTCAAAATTAAAAAAGACGTACCTATTCAGTTTAGGTTCGCCTCATTCCTCCTTTACTCTTCTTGTTTTTTGCCTTTACCCTTGAACACTTGGGGGTTGTTCATGAGATAAGTGACCGTGCCTTCATCACTTTTCATGCTGAGATAGGATAATATGTCATGTTTATCCTCCTGTGAAATCGGATCATCCATCGTATACAAAGGCTTGATATTTAACTTCTCCACTCCATTCCGCTTCTCCAGCACAATCTTACAATCCCTTGGTTCCCTGTCATCTATGCGAACAAACTTAAACGGGATTGAATGATCCTTGTCAATCGGAACGGCAAACAAAGTCGAAAATCCATAGGTTTCAAGTATCTTATCAGAGTACATGATGCTTTCTAATGCATGGGAAAACCCTGGGGGACGATTCACGACAACGAGCTTGTTGTAATAAAGCTGACCTTGAAACACAACTAAGTGCTTTTTGGATTTCCTGATACTCCTCTGTGAAACGTGAAAATCCTCAAACACCAATATAAAGTCTTTTTTCATATTTTCTCCTCCTCAGTGTAGGAATTTGGTCCTACAAACATGAATTTCGACATAAACATCTAATTTCCTTTATATTTTTACAAAAATATTTTATTTTTTTACAATTTTAATTGTATTTTCGTCAAATTCCTTATTTAGGCCTTCCTTCTCTTCTTCTTTGTCTACATATTCTTTATAAAGCTTCACTTCTGAATCTGGAAAATAGGCCAGTGTCCTCTCCTTTGAAAGAAGCGGATTGTCGATGGAATGAACGTATGAGGGGTAGCTGCTCCAGGGGTAATACTCGGGGACGACAGTGAGTTTTGCTTTGACAGGATTTTGGTGAATATACCTGCTGACCTTAATGAAATAGGCAGGGGTATCAATCTTGGTTGACCCATATCTTCCTTGAAAAACATGTCCGACATAGTCATACTTTTTATTGAAATAAATGGCATAACGGGTATGAAGGATTCTGAAGATCTGTTCGAGTGGAACATCGTGGGTTTCGATCAGAAGATGAATGTGGTTGGACATTAAACAATAAGCGTGGATGGTAAAAGGAAACTTTTCTTTCGTATCCTGCAAATAGGATAAATACTTCTTTCGGTCTTCAATGTCATGAAACAAGTCTTGCTTCCGGTTCCCTCTTGCTGTCACATGATAAGTGGCTCCCGGACACCAATCCCGAGGCATTCGTACCATAACATCACTCCTTCTCTCAATTTCGTACACTAACCTATTCGACACAACTCCGCAAAATCCTCTTTTTTTTGAGGGACGGACCTCTGAAAATTCACAGTAGACGTTAAATCAGGCCGCTTGTCTTCAATTTCAGAATTAGAGGTACGTCCCTCATCTTTATTCTTCTATTAGTAGATAATCTCTTCTGCTCGTTTCCCCGCTGGTAAAGCTATTTTGAGAATAGTAGATCACACGCTGTTTACCGTTGTGTTTGGTACTGAAGACCAGGTTTGACTCTGCCTTCAAACGGATCCATTTGACCTTTCCTGTTAAACTGGGTGTCTTTCCTTCTATATATGTGGCGTGAATCTTTCTCCCTTTGTTCGAATCTCCCATTCTATCTTCCACCTTTACCCCAATTCGACAAAATTACAATTATATTTACATTTTAATACGTTTTAATGTAAATTTGTATACTTTTTCCAAATTTTTTATATTCGTAATCAATACTAGTATTTCAAATTGTGTAATTTACCATTGATGGCTTTTAAAACCTTTATCTTGAAGAAAAAAGGGATAGTCGGTGAAGAGAATGGACTTACAATTAGAGTTAAAGCATTATCGGAATGACGTATTGGAGCTTACTCAGAGAGAAGCAGCCATTCGTTTAAATATCAATCAGAGTACGTTATCGAACTATGAAAATGGCACAAGGGACACCCCGTATAAAATGATCCTTACCTTTAAAGAAGTCTATATGATTCCTACCCATGAAATGAACCGGATTATGTATGGCGAGGAAAGTGGCGGTCTTGGTAATAGTCACAATCCCATGATTCTAAGAGAAAACTTCGAAGATGAAGAAAACAGGGAAATCCTGAAGATTCTTCAGGATTTCCCCAAATTCAAACGTACCCTATCCTCCCTCACCTACTTCACAGAGAAACGCAAAGAAAAATTCATCACCCAGGTCAATCACCTGTATCAGACGATGAAGGATTGGTAAAGCATTTCTAGAGGGACGGACCTCGAGAAACCCCGACTAGAATAATAAATATGAAGAGAACGGCATTTTATCTAAATTGTTCTATTAATGAAGGTCCGTCCCCAATAAAGACAACAAAAAGCGCTGAGATTCCCATCAAGGATTCTACAGCGCTTTTTGGTTTAAAGTATATCCAGTTTGTAATTCCTGTTTCAGCCAATCGATCATTTTGTCTGTATCCATATCGCCTTGCTGACCTTTGTCATAAGCTTTCTGGATAACAGAGAGAACGTATTGTTCCTTGCTCACGTTTCCTTTCAAAAAAGACAACCTCCTACTATATAAAACAGTTTCTATCACTTTATTACACTATTAGACGGAAGTTCAAACATCAATTACTAGTTATATTACCATATATATACAAGATTCTACAAAATATTTTTCGACACAGTTCAAAATAAATAGGTTATAAGACCTATTAAAACTTAGCATATATTTCCGATAAAATGTTGGTATGGGGAAAAATTAGCGTTCGTCAAAAAAAATATACATACGTTCGTTATTGTTTAGCAGCTTCAAGTCGGGAAAAGGGGGAAACTTAGAATGGCATTTTTAACGCCGGAAGAGGCAATGAGAAAGAAGAAAACACAGAAAGTAGTTACATACGTAAGCTTCGTTATTATTACGATTCTACTAATTGCAGGGACTACCTACTTAACTTATCAAGCATAAGCATACCAAAAGCGTCCATTCGACGCTTTTTTATTTTATTTCTCAATTCGTTCTACAATTTATGGAAAAGTTCGATGATTTTCGATAGAATAAGAGGTGGAATCTATTCAAGCTGGAGGACAACATTTTATGCATAGAGAAGTCAGACTATTCAGGGGTTTGAAACAGCCATCAATCTTCTTTTATCAACTTAATGAGATGGAGGAATTAAAAGGGTATAAGAAACGCGTCTCATTTCTCTTCTTATTATCCATTGTTATATTCGGTTTGATCTCGTCTTTCGGAATAGGAATGGACCCTTTGTCTAAAGAATTGACAAAGCTATCCCCAACTGTATTCGAGTTGGAGAAATTTTTATTTTTCTTAGGCAGGCTTATAGCCGGAATGCTTTATGCAGCCATCATCCTCTTTTTTTCATCATTAATTTTCTGGACCATTTCCAATGAGGGAGAATACCGTAAACTGGTTATCACTCAAGGTCTGGTCTTAATCATTTTATTATTAGAAAAACTCACCTATATACCATTATCCCTATTCTTTTCACTTGAATGGTACTCTTCACCACTCTCCTTAGGGGTAATTACTCAATATTTAACGTCAAAATCGTATGTGATCTATTTAATGGGAAGTTTCTCCCTTTTTAAAGTTTGGGTTTTCTACATTCAATACAAAGGAATTAAACAGTTGACCAATCAAAAAAACTGGATCATCTGGTTAGTGATTCTCTTAACCAATTTACTCTTGTGGTCTCTTAACGCACTACTCGCTTTCTTAAACATATCAACCTTAATTTAACTATCTAAAGGCTGTGAACATGATGAATAGAAAAACCATTTTTTATAGCACTTTAACACTCTCCCTCTTATTTGTTGGTGCGAATACATATCTCATTGAAAAAGCGAACAGCAAGGTCGACCGCGAAGTCCGGGTAGCCAATTGGGAAATCAGCGGAAAAGACGATCTGGTTAAAGAGCTTCCGAAACCGGGTGTCGTGACAGCTGAAGAAGAAAATTACATCTATTTTAACGACGAATTTGGCTCCTTCAAGAAATTCCTGGTTAAAGAGGGTGACCAGGTGAAATCCGGAACGCCACTTTATGAATACGAAGTAACGGATCAAACTCAGCAAAAAAGCGTTCTCGAGTCAGAAGTGGAACAATTGGAAGATGAGATTGATAGTATTGAAGACAACATCGATGATTTGGAAAGTCTGGAATCGTCCCTCCCTTCCACTTCAACAGACGATAAAGAAATTCCGATTGATGCAAGTGCGCTTCAGTCGGAGTACGATATAAAAAAAGAAATTACGGCTAAAGAATTAGAAATTGACCGTTTAGAAAATCAAATCGATAATCTTGAGCGCCAAATTTCTGATATTGAATCGTATGAAACAACGTTAACGGTTCAAAGCAGTGTGGACGGGACGATCAAGGAACTTTCACATGCGATAGATAACCCATTGATTACGATTGCCTCACAGTCCACCATCGTAACGACTGATCTTACGGAAAAAGAAATCGTAACCGTGGAAGAAAATATGAGCGCGATTGTTCAATCCGACATTGAGAAAAAGACTCAAAAAGGAATCGTGACCAAAGTGGCCACCCTTCCCAAAAATGATCCACACTTACAAACGGACAGCATGTATCCCGTGGAAGTGAAGCTCCAGGATACTGAAAATAAGCTTCTACCCGGTCATCATGTTTTCCTGTCGATCATCACGGAGGAAGTAAAAGGTGCATTTGTCGTGCCTGTTACTGCGATTGAAAAAGAAGGCTCTTCTACATTCATCTGGATTCTTACTAAAAAAGGAACCGTTGAACAGCGAAAAGTTGAAACAGGGCTCCAAGTAAATGGACAGCAACAAATCAAGTCAGGCGTAAAGGCCGGGGAATACTACATTGTTTATCCCGGTGACATTCCTGCTTTAGAAAATGGTACTCCTTTCATAACGGGGATTGACTGGAATCGGATCAGGTTGCGTGATTTGAAGAAAGTAGACCGACCGACGGTTTTAGAAAATCTGCTGGTTGGAATATTGGAGAGAAAATAAAGGGATTAGTCGCATTTGAAGCCGGAATGGTTTCGATGCGACTTTTTTGATGAATTCATGTCCATGAGGAAGATTCATTTTTCTATACATACTCCTTCTCAACCAACAAATACTATTGGTTAATCACTAATGAAAAGGAGCGCTCACCATGAAAACACTCAAACGCCTCATCATCCTCACACTCCTTCTTTCCCTCCTGGCCTTTTCCTTCCCATCCACCTGCCTATTCGCAGCCCCAACCCCACCCAAGAAAAACGTCATCCTCATGATCATGGACGGCACCAACTCCGACATCGTCACGTTGTCGCGTTGGTACCGAGGGACGGACCTTCAATTAGATCGCATTTTAACGGGTGGTGTCCGGACCTATTCTGCTCAGTCGGCGATTACAGATTCCGCAGCTGCCGGATCGGCTATGGCCACAGGTGTGAAAACAAAGGCTGATTATATCGGAATGAACCCTAATGGGCGTCCTGTTCTGACAGTGCTTGAAGCGGCCAAGCTCTCCGGCTACGCCACTGGCATCGTCTCCACCTCCCCTGTTCAGCATGCCACTCCGGCTGCCTTCACCTCCCATACCCATAATCGGGATGAATTTGGAGATATCGGAGAACAGCAGGTGTACCAGGATCTGGACGTTATCTTAGGTGGGGGTGCCGCCTGGCTGAAGCCAAAATCAAAAGACCACGTCAAGAACGATGACGGCATGCTTAAAACGAAAGAAGTCAGTCGTGAAGACGGAGAAAACTTAGTAAAGATCATCGGCTCAGCCGGTTACGATTTGGTTTTGAAGAGGGACGGACTTCTAAACAGAACAGGATCGCCCAAACTGTGGGGGGCGTTTGCCGAAGAAGATATCACCTATGAACTGGACCGAAAGACGTTGAAGCCTGATGAGCCTTCCCTTGCGGAGATGACGGGGGCGGCAATCGACAGACTTTCTCAAAGTGAGAAAGGTTTCTTCTTGATGGTCGAAGGCAGCAAGGTGGATTGGGCCGCTCACAAAAATGATCCTGTAGGGATGATCAGCGAGGTCTTGAGCTTTGACGACGCCGTCCGAGAAGCTTTGGCATTCGCCCGCGAGGACGGTAATACGATGGTGGTAGCCGTGACCGATCACGGCAATAGCGGGCTGACCCTTGGCAATCAGGGAACGAATAAGAATTATAAAAATCAGCCTGTCGAGAAGTTTGTGGAGCCATTGAAGAAAGCTGATCTTACCGTTAAAGGCGCTGTTTCTCAACTTAAGGAGGACCGTTCAAATTTAAAAGAGGTCCTTTCAAACTATGGGTTGGGGAACTTGAGTAAAAAAGAATTCTGTGCAATGGAGGATGCCTCTAAAAAAGCGGAAAATTTAGAGGATGAAATGGTGAAGCTGCTGGCGAAGCGGGCTAATCTTGGTTTTACCACACATGGCCATACTGGTGAAGATGTCTTTTTATATTCGTATGGCCCTGGGAAGCCTGTCGGTCTTATTGAAAATACGGACATTCCCAGAGCGATTTCTACGTATCTGGGATTTTCATTAACCTCCGGAGAATTTGCCTCCTGGTATATGGATGCTGCGGAATATTATCGTGAAAGAGGTTTTGACGTGACGATCAAGGGACGGACCTCGAAAAATCCAGAGATGGTGGTGAAGCGTGGGGATGAAGAGCTTCGTTATCCTGAAAATAAGGATTTTTATTGGAGAAATGGTGAAAAAGTGAGGCTGAAAAGCGTAAATGTGTATGATGGGGAGACTTTTTTTGTGCATGTGGAGGAGTAAGGAGGGGATTTGGAAGGTTTTGAGTTGAATCTGGGGTTTTATTTTCAAATTGTGCCGGTTTGTTTTCAATTTTGGCGTTTTATTTTCAAATTTCCGGAGTTATTTTCAAAAACACACTTTTTATTTTCAAATCGGCCTCCAACGACTGGTGTCAGGCAACTTTTTGTAGTTTTTTACTCAGTTTCAAATTTTATTATCGAGTTGGGACCATTATATTATCGACTTTTAAATTATATTATCGACTTTGGATCATTTATTATCGACTTCGCCCATTTTATTATCGTTTCTAAATATATTATCGACTCGCCCTCCCAAGTCCCAAGCGTCCCACCCCCACTCTGCCATCAAACCACACATTCCAGTCACCAGCCCCGACTCACTACACAATTCGACAAACTCCTACTCCCTCACCTCACCCTCTTCCACTACTTCCCCCGCCCCATGTTCCTTTTCCCCCTCCTTTTGCGTTATAATAAAAGAATGCGATTTTATAGATTGGAGAGGTTGGTTGATGTCGATTCGTATTCAGGAGTTGAAGGATAAGTTACTTCCCATGAGTCAGTCGATACAGGGTCAGCTGGACCCGAATCAGGATGAGAGCAAGAATGTCGTTTCGAAGGGGCTTCTTTTGTTTCGTCAGAATCTGGTTTCGAACGTAAAGGTCCGGGATGAAGAAGTGTCGGCCGAGGTGCAGGATGTGACGCCTGTGACCCTCGAGCTGAATTTTTCGTTTCCCCTTTTAAGCAAGTGCTCGTGTCCTCAAGGTAGTTGGTGCCGGCATCAAATGGCGACCTTTTTTATGCTATATAACAAGGTTGGACGTGTCAGTGAGTGGATTCAGAATTGGCGGAGTCAGTCCCAGCCTGCCAGTCAGGAAACCCGGTCTTTGGATGACTTATTGAAGAAACACAGCAGTACGGGTGCTCTCCGGAAAGCAAGCGATCTATTAAACGAACGGAAAACACGGGGAAACACGCCTGAGGAATGGTGGCAATTCTATGACTCTCTTCTGAAGCAGGAAGACTTGGAGTTACTTGAAAGACAGCCCTATTTGATGGATGTCCTCGTTCAAAATATTACGAAGCGATTCATGAAGGAAGCACCATTCGAACGGGAGTGGAAGCCGCTATATCAGCTGTTCGCTACCTTTTATTTGTCCATACATATCGATCTGTATTTACAAAAAAGGAATGTCGAGCTGAGCCGCGAGCAGTACAGTATGTATGATTTTCTACTAGGCGAAATGGAAGACGCGGTTGAAAAACTGTCGATTCATGCCATGCCATTCAGCTTTGACCCGTACATTGCCTTTTTGAAAAAGCAGGCGATCGAGATGAGTGACTCTACAGAAAATAGTACGATGATGAAAGCCGAAGTGTACCGCTTCTTATGGTACTACTTATTCAAACAGAAGTCGTGGCGCCGTGAAGAGGTTGCTCGTTTAGAAGAAAGCAGCGGGCAGGACTCCACTTTTTACACCATCGCCATCCTCCATCAATATTTACTCCTCGAAGATTTGAACAAGGCGAGTGAAGTGGTGGATGAACTCGGTACCGAACTGGTCGCGTTCAGTGAATTCTGGCTGCGTAAATTTTTTGTCGGGAAGCGTTACGAAGTCGGTTTCTTCCTGGTACGCAATATTTTATCCAGGATGCCGGATCACTTGGAAACCCTCGATTATTATGAAGCGACCCGATTCGTTCGCTGGTTTGTGCGGATCCTGCCGATGGATTGGCTGATGGAAAAGGACAGTTCCCTTGTGAATGAACTCCTTCTATCCATGCTTCCGTACAGCTTCTTCTCGTACAATGAGTACCTCATTAGCGCGAAGGCTTATCGTGAATGGGTCGAACTGCAAAAATACATGAACTACAGCATTCAGGAGATGGAAGGCATGGGACTCCGCGATGTGACGAAGGAAGCACCTGAACTCGCACTGCCTATCTATTATTCAGGGGTCATGGATGCAATTGATCAGAAGAATCGAGACAGCTATAAGCAGGCGGTCCGCTATATGAAGAAGATCCGGACGATTTATAAAAAAACGAAGAAAACCGAAAAATGGGATGCTTATCTCACCTATATTTTAGATAAATACAAGCGATTACGTGCGTTCCAAGAAGAGTGCAGAAAGGGTAAGTTAATCGATGCTTAAACTGTCTTCCGTAAAGATCAACGTCAACACAACTGAATATGAAGACCGTTTCTTCATCACAGCCGTAAACGAAGAAGGAGAGCTTCTGGCTCCAAAGGAATGGAAGAGTCAGCTGTTTCTTTGGCATGAAGAGAGTTTCTACGGGACTCTTCTCGAGGATTCCACAAATGGGGTTGCCGTGACTCAGTGGCAGCTTCTTACGTTGCTTGCCGGTGAGCATTTCAGCAGCATGATCCAATGGGACTGGGACGAAACCGGGCAGGCGTGTATTGCGATTGCTCCTGTGATTTACGAGGCAGTGGAAGCCGGTCGCTGGCTGCCCCGCTTCGAGGAATGGCAGGAAAAAGGACTGCAGTTTCATATCCCCGATGAGGTCTGGTCGAATTTTAATGATGAGTTCTGGAAGGAAGAGCTTCCTGATGGAGGTCCGTCCCTCAAAAATCTCACCGAAACTTGGTTTCAAGGTGCGTTGAATGAGGCGATGGCTTCGGGCGGATCGAGTGCGATGAAGAGGATTCAGAAGCTGAAGGAAAGTACGCTGACGTCTGAAGAGCTGGATGCGTATTTTGATGAGAAACGTTGGAGTGAATGGATTGCCGGTGAGGATGAAGAACTTCCGTTTTCGATCGGTCTGAGGATCTCTGAGCCTCTTGATGAGGATGAGTCCTGGGAGCTTGAGACGATTTTAAGAGACCGCAAGAAAACGAATCGCGTCATTTCACTGGCTGAAGACACAGTCCCTCCTTCCTGGAAAAAGCATCTGCCTGATGTATCCGAAGAACAAGAACGGTGGATGAAGATGATGCCGATCCTCCGCGATACGGACGGTTCATTACGAACAGCTCTTGGTGAGCACGATGCTTGGGATTTCCTATCCGTACTAAGTGAGAAACTCATCGACCTGGACATTGAAATCCTCCTTCCGTCCTGGTGGGAAGCGATGAAGGATGCTCAGGTGCTGGTAAAAGCAAAGCTGAAGAACACGGACACAAGCTATCGTAAATCCTTCGTTGGCCTGAATGCCATGCTTGATTTCGACTGGCGATTATCCATGAACGGAGTCAATCTGTCAGAGGATGACTTTAATCAGCTTGTCGATAATCAGCGCCGCTTGGTGAAGATTCGCGGTCAGTGGATGAAGCTTGATCCCGCTATGATTAGAAGGATTCAGCAAATGATGACGAAAGCGAAGCAAGAAGGGATTTCGATCCAGGATATGCTGGAGCAGGAACTTGTTCCCCGCGATTCGGATGAATCGGACCTGGAGCCCGATGACGACGAGCATGATCCTTATAAATATGCCAGGATCCAGCTTGAACTCAATCGGTCAATGAAAAAGATGATTCACCAGCTGACAAATGTGTCATCGATTCCTTTAACGGAAACACCTGACGCGTTTATCGGCGAGCTCCGTCCTTACCAGCAGCTTGGAATGAGCTGGATGCTCTTTTTACGAAAATTCGGCTTTGGCGCTTGTCTTGCTGATGACATGGGACTCGGAAAAACCGTACAGCTGATCACGTATTTGCAGCATGTAAAAGAAACCGAGAATCCGGATACCCCTTCCCTAATCGTTGCCCCTACCTCCGTTCTCGGAAACTGGCAGCGGGAGTTGGAGAAATTTGCTCCTGATTTGAAGGTCCACCTTCATTATGGACCGAACCGGGCGAAAGGCGAACAATTTGCCAAGGAGATCAAAGGTGTCGATGTGGTCCTCACCTCTTACGGCTTGTCCCACATCGACTTTGAAGAACTATCGGAAGTCGTCTGGACATCGATTTCCCTCGACGAAGCACAAAATATCAAGAATGCCAATACGAAACAATCCAGGGCGATCCGTAAACTCAGCGGTAAGCATCATATTGCGCTCACCGGGACCCCGATGGAAAACCGATTATCGGAGCTGTGGTCCATCTTTGATTTCCTTAACCACGGGTACCTCGGTGGTTTCACGCAGTATCAGAAAAACTATATTGCTCCCATTGAAAAGGATGAATCCGAAGAAAAAGTCAAAGAGCTTCAGGCAAAAATCAAGCCGTTCTTATTGCGTCGTACGAAGAAAGATCCTGAGGTGGAATTAAACCTGCCTGAAAAACTGGAACAGAAAGAATATTGTCACCTGACCGCTGAGCAGGCAGCACTCTATGAGCAGCTGGTAAAAGACACTCTTGCTAAAATTGAAACATTGAGTGGATTTGAGCGCAAAGGATTAATCCTGCAAATGCTTAACCAGCTGAAGCAGTTATGTAACCACCCTGCGCTCTACTTAAAGGAACCGGATCCTAAATCGATTCTCTCCCGCTCTGAAAAAATGCAGAAGCTGAAGGATATCATAGAAACTGCACTGGAATCCGGTGAAGCATGCCTGATCTTCACGCAATATATTTCAATGGGCGAAATGATCCAGGAAGTGATGAAAGAAGAATTCAACGTTGATGTCCCATTCCTGAACGGCAGCATGGCAAAAGGAAAACGGGATGAACTCGTGGAGAAATTCCAAAATGGTGAATTCCCAGTATTCCTGCTTTCATTGAAAGCCGGCGGAACCGGATTGAACCTGACCGCAGCCAACCACGTCGTCCACTACGACCGCTGGTGGAATCCGGCGGTAGAAAATCAGGCAACCGACCGTGCCTATCGAATCGGACAGCAACGATTCGTTCATGTTCATAAACTTGTCTCTTCAGGGACACTTGAAGAAAAAATCGATGCCATGCTAATGAAAAAACAGGCATTGAATGATGAAATTATCCGCAGTGATCAGTGGGTTACAGAATTGTCTGATCAAGATTTGGAGTCTTTGTTGGTGTTGGAATAGTTGTAGGTAACCTCTTTCCTTTTGTGGGAAAGGGGTTTTTTGGTAGGTGTGATAGTGAAGTTAGGGGTGAGCTGGCGTTTAAATAGTCTCTAATGGGGGGCTATTTTAAAAGGGTTTTGACAAATCAGGGGTTGGTTTGAGGTTTTTTAGGTCGTTTTTACAAATATAATTGTAAAATAATTGCGTTTCCTGTTTATAGATTCGTTTTGTTGTGCCGCTTCCGAGCTAACTTGTGCCACTTTCAGCGTTTGTTGTGCCACTTTCCACAAAACACGTGCCAAAATGTGAACAACTAGAATCATTATCGTCCACCACAAGCGAAGGTCTAATACAATCGCTCTTTACTAAAGCAAAAAAACGCCGGCTCCCAATAGGAAACCGACTCAATATGAAGACATTAAGGGGAACGACTACTTTCTTACTCACTGCTACACATGTATATTTCTAATGAGGTAGGTTTGAGGCATGTTGCGATGACCATTGGCATTTGAGACAGCTGCTAATTAGGTTGGTTGGATTGTTCGTATGGAAAGAATTCTCGATGAGGGGTGTTTTATACTTATGATGAGGTTTTTAAAACTGGATTCGGGTACTCGTATCCTTGCTCAAGGGCTGTCACCCGTTGAGATAGATAGAAATTTTCGACGTTCGCTCTTGCTACTTTTTTGATGAGGTCTTCTGTTAACTTTTCCATTCTGTCGATTCTTTGTTCAAGATCTTGCAGTGTGGCCACAACTCCATCTCCCTTATAAAAATATTAGAACGGTAATTCGATTGTTTCTTTCTTGCTTGTCTCTGAAGCATTTACAGGCTCCCGCTTACTGTCCATAAATCTGACATTTTCAGCGACGACTTCCGTTACATACGTACGCTTTCCCTGATCATTCTCATAATGACGGGTTTGTATGCGACCCGTCACTCCAACGACAGATCCCTTTCGGCAGTATTTCTCCATATTGTCTGCAGCCCGGTTCCAAACGGTACAGAGTACGAAGTCTGTATCAATTTGGCCTTTTTGATTCTTGTAGTTGCGATTCACAGCTATTGTAGCGTTAAGTATCGATTTTCCTTCCAATGTCTTTCTTGCTTCAGGATCTTTGGTCAGCCTTCCGACGATGGTCACTTGGTTGATCAATTCGCTTCGTTCCCTCCTTTCTCTTAAGGTGTTTTCATCTTACAACCATCTCTCCTATGTTGTAAAATCGTAAATTTCCGAAATTCGAGGCGAAAATGGCTTGAATTTCCGAAATTCCCCTAGGGAGATTTTCTGTTTTTTACTCAAAAGCGGGGTCAAAATCACAAAATTGCATCTTTCGTTCTTTTTTTCATTGAGGAATTTATTAGGGAAACAATTCCTACTATGATATAATTTTATAAAACCTTTAAATGGGAGATGTTCGTTCATGAAAACCTTTAAAGTTATTTCACTTCAAGTAGTGGAAAACGATGAACTGCGTGACTTTGAAATTGTGGACGGTCTGATTATAAATAAGGAAGATGGACAGAGTACGTGGCTCGTCGAAACATATTTGTCGAATGAATATATTGAATTCTTTCAAGAGGCTCAACAAAGGAAGGAAGATTTGGAAATCCAAGTCGTCATTTCCCATAAAGCCAATGACCCGGCTGCTTTCATGACATCCATCCGTTGTATTAAAGAGATGGATGACCATATTAGCATTATGTTTGAGGGGAAATTGAAGAAACAGCGCAACGAATATGCTGAATTACTGTTAGACGACTTAGTTCAAAAAGGATACTCAGGAGAAGAACTTATTCGCGAATTCCGTGAGAAAATGGTATCGAAACCGCGTATTCCGGCCACTGCTAAACCTAGTGTTTAATTATACGAAATTATGTAATATCCATGTGAATTTATATGATATAATGAAATTAATTTTGTGACTTCAGTTATGAAGTTCTTAGGTAGGTGTCCCTTGTGATCGGAGAAAGAGTAAAGAAATACCGACAAGAAAAAAGAATGTCCATGACAGAGCTTGCTGAAAAAGCCGGTGTCGCTAAGTCATATTTAAGCTCAATAGAACGCAACCTTCAACAAAATCCATCTATCCAATTTCTTGAAAAAGTGTCAGCTGCTTTAGGAATTCCGATGGATGCTCTATTACATGATCAATCAGAAAATCAGAATATCGACCATGAGTGGCTCAAAATTGCGGAAGAAGCTATGGATTCCGGTATTACAAAAGAGCAGTTCCGTGAGTTCATTGAATTTAACAAATGGAAATTAGGTAATAAATAAAGTCTTGCGATCGGCTCGCAAGACTTTATTTATATTAAATCACTTTGTACTCGGCTTTCATTTCCTGGGATTGATTATGAAGAAATTCTCTGATTTCTTTTTTAGAAATTCCGGCGTTCAGTGCTTGTTTGATAAGTTCCATCCATTCAAGATCAAGTTCACGATTTGTCAATATAAATACCCTCCCAAAATACATGTATGTATTCCAGGCAATCCAGCCATCATAGTTCTCAAATAACCACACCTTCTACATTCATATATTCAACATGTTTGTGAAGATATGCCTACTCTATAACCTTAGATCTGTGACTTTGCGTCCTCATCTTTCAATAAGTTTGCCTTTATCTGACTCTTCCCTTCGAACTACTTCGATTATACTAATAAAAGTTCCTTTCATTTGTTGTTTTTTGTCAATTCCGTCAATTTAATTTACACTTTTTTCCTACACTTTAACCCATATTCTGACAATATCAAAATATTAAGCGTCTTTTTATTAGAATATCTTGTTAGTATTTGTCGTAAAACTACGAATACATGCTATTTTTATAGCTTTCCAGCTTTTTTCTTAAAGGGAGGACTTTTTCATTAATACTTTGGTAATTACTAGGATTATAGAACGCATGGTTAGATAAGTCAAATCCGCATGTGGGGCAGATCCATTCGCCCGATTCAGTACTACTGTAGGATGGTCTGGTGCAGCGGTTGCAGGTTTTTTTGTACATAACATCACCTCTTATTAATATGTCTCTTTCTTTTTTCGTATAAATCTATTTAGAAATATTAAAAGTAACCCTGCAGTAATAAAGGAAATCCCTAAAAATAGTAATTTATACATATCGGTAGCAGTATTTGGTAAATTCAATCCCTGTGATGGTAGTGGTTTTGAAGGAAATGTGCTTTTATCTGATTCTGACCTATCAATAAGTGGTGTGGTAGAATCAGTATCAGTATCTTCTGAAGGCTGTGGGGCTAAATTGGATTCTGCCGATATAATGATCTCAAATAGTGCTGAAGTATTTTGATACTCGTTCCCCAGTTCATAGGGAACCATAATTGAAAACATTAAATCTTTCCTTTCACCTTTTTTCAATAATTCCGGTGAAAATCCGTTGAAATTTTTTAGTTTATCATCAAATAGTAAATTTGATGAACTATCCGTATAAACCATTAAATCTAATTCATTAAAAAGCTTCTTATCAGGTTGCTTACTGTTTACTTGAAAAGTATAGCTTATGTCTTCAGTTCCTCCATTTTTAATCGTTAACGTTTTTTCCGTCCAATCCCCAGGTTTCATATTATCTATTTTAAAAAGAAATACTTCATCAGGGATAATTATCAGATCTATTTCGTTCGCTGTAGCCTTTTGTATATTCACTAATCCTGAATAAATGAAAACTACAGTAAATAAAATGATTAGTTTTTTAGAATTCATATTTTCATCCCCTATAATATATGAATATATACTTAATTAATGTTGATTGTTACTGTTTTGTTCTTTTTAAAGAACTTATTAATTCATTATAAGATTCTAATTCTTAATTTGAAATCCTCAAATACATCCAATACACAACTCTAATGAGCAATTATCGGTCATTCTCTCAAAATTGCTTTGTTTTATTAACTTTTTTGTATTTTATAAAATACATTTTGTTCTATATAATGAATTAAACTGTTATAAAGGGAGTAATATTCATGGTAGGTGAGCGGATTAAGAATCTGCGTGAGCAGAAAGGTTTAACAATTAATGAATTAGCATTACATTCTAATGTTTCTAAGTCTTACATTAGCTCCATAGAAAGGGGGCTGCAGAAAAACCCCTCTATTAAGGTATTAAAAAAAATTGCACTTACTTTGGATACTTCTTTAGAAAATATAACCTCTGCGCATAATAAAGTAATTATTCTTGGTGAAGAGTGGATTGAACCTCTTGAACATGCTATTGAGCACGGTTTAACCAAGGAAGAATTTCATGACTTCCTTTCTTTTGTACAATATAAAAGGAGTAAGCATAACAATGAATAGACTACTATTAGTTACTGGATCCATTCTTCTATTAATAGGAATAGGTTGTTCCGTTCTCGCTATTTCGGAAATGAATAAGCAGGAAGAGGCTCAGATGGATTCTTTAAAAGAGGCGAAGAGTTTGGTTCTAAAAGATTCTGAGGAGAATTCCGGAAGTCTAGAATCAGTCAAAATGGAATATCACTTTGAAACCGGTGATGTGATAGGGCTTTTAAATATCCCAAAATTAGGGCGTGAAGTTCCAATCATCTCAGGTACCCATGAAGAGGACTTAGAAAGAGGAGTTGGTCACGTCTCAACAACTAAACTTCCTGGGCAACAAGACCGAATTTTTCTTGCTGGTCACCGGGATACCGTGTTCAAACAAATGGGGGAGCTAAGAAAAGGGGATACCTTATCTATTCAGTTGAAGACTGGTGTATATGAATATGAGATATATGAAACGTTCATTGTGGATGAGACTGATCTTTCCGTCCTTGAGCCAACCTCTCCAGAAGAAATCCTCACCCTTTCCACATGCTATCCATTCGAATACCTTTCAAGTACAGAAGAGCGTTACATCATCAATGCCCGAAAAGTAAATTAAAGCGCAGAAAGCTAATAGCCTCTGCGCCCCATTACTACTCGTCCTTATTATCCTGATCTTGCATATCTAGATCATCTTCTACAGCGTCTTCTTCAGGCGAGTTTTCATCCTTCGCTGCATCTTTGTCCCCTGGCTCGTTCTTATCTTGGGACTCATCCATTTCGTTATTGCCCATATCGTCATTCTCATTCATGCCGTCATCTTCCGGCATTTCTTCTTCCGTTGGTGCCTCATCTTCCGGAGGAGGCTCCTGGTCTGCGTTACATCCTACAAGAAGCATGGCAGCAAGTGCTGATCCACCAAGAATTGAAAGTAATTTTTTGCTCATGATGTATTACTCCTTTCTAACGTGTACGTTAGTTAATGTAAGACCGTTACTTTGGTCTTTCGTTAGCATTCCCTGAAAATGAATTAACTTGCATTTTGAGAGCAATTTTTTGGAGAAATTATATTTGAGAAGCGTGAAAGTGATTTAACAGAAAACTGGGCCTGAAGTGAACGAAATCACTCCAAACCCAGTTTACATATTGACTATTCTTGTTTATCTCCCAGAGCAAACATCATTTCCAATTCGCAGGCAACCTCACCATCAACAGTCGCCACGCCTTTTCCTTTACCGATCGGTCCTTTAAAACGGATCATTTCCACTTCAAGTCTCAGCTGGTCTCCCGGCTTTACTTGACGCTTGAAACGACATTTATCAATGCCTGTAAAGAAGGCTAAACGTCCACGGTTATCTTCCACTTTCAGCATGGCCACAGCACCAACCTGAGCCAGCGCCTCTACAATCAGCACGCCAGGCATAACAGGATAGTCAGGGAAATGTCCATTGAAGAACTCCTCATTCGCCGTCACATTTTTAATCCCAATCGCTTTCTTACCTTCTTCCACTTCAAGGATCCTATCCACCAACAAAAACGGATAACGATGGGGAATGATCTCTTTAATCTGATTAATATCAAGCATTCAAAATTCCTCCTACCAATATGTATGTACACCTTATTGTATCTAAATTGATTGTATAAAGGCAACTTGGAGAGGGACGGACCTCCCAAAACTGCACATCTGCTTTAAAAGCCTATGGAGTCGGGGTTCTTTCATGAAGGTTTCCCAATTCGAGGTCCGTCCCCAGATCCACTAAATCTAAACCCCGTAGAAAAGGATCGCATCCATATACAAAGAGTGCAATCCTTCGATAGTTTTAGTTATTTCGATGACACTGGCGATGATCTATTGGCGGTTTTCTGCTTTTTGAAAGGGACGGACCTCGAATACCAAGCTTCATCACAATGAAACCCCGAGATTTCAGGAATCTTTGCCATAAGCTAAATATTTCGAGGTCCGTCCCTCAAAAGGTTCTCAATGAGTTAATTTTTTTTGACGATGTCGATGATGTGCTGCCAGGTTTCTGCTTTGAATACGTCGGCTGCTTTGCCGTCTCCGATGCCTGCGAAGCCAATGACGGCACCCAGTACGAGACTTCCTGCAAGAAGAAGGATAAACAGAAGGATTCTCAGCCAAATCGGCAGCATGCGTACACGCACCCAGCGCGTCGGTTTGGTTTCGTCCTTTTGCTTCGCTTTTTTTTCTGTTTTTACTGATTCTCTTGTCGTTTTCTCTTCTTGTAGTAGCTCTTTTTCACTCATAGCATTTAACTCCTTTTAGCGTATCCCATTTACAAGACCCATCATTTGATCTGCAAGGGAGATCGAGCGGGCCTGAAATTGATATGATCGTTGGACATTCAGCATGTCCGTCATTTCTTTACTGATATCAACGTTCGATGCCTCTAATGAATTCTGGATCATTGAAATATCAGTTCGTGCTCCTCCAACGACGTTCGTTACCACTTCATCCTCCGTAACACCAAGCCCGGCCAGGTTCTCTGCGAAACCTAACAGATTACCTCCAAACTGCTGAAGGAATTGAGGCTTTTCAACCGTGACAATTCCCAGATTGAATTGCTGTTGACCGCCGCCAGAATCCGTAACCGTCAGGATGCCGTTATCCCCTAACTGAAAAGAAGACGCCTCTTCAGAAAATGTAATAAAGTCATCATTCTCATCCAGGATCGGCAAGCCGCTCCCGTTTACAAGCATCGCTTCGCCATTCCCGGTTGGACTGACAAAGAATGCCCCGTCTCTCGTAAAGCGCACTGCACCCCCGTTGTCACCTTGAGCAAGGACTTTAAAAAATTGCGCCTCACTTGTTAAAGCAAAATCCAGTTGGCGACCCGTTGATTTCAACGATCCCTGGTTTAAGATCAGTTGAGATTGTGAAAGCATCGCACCACTGCCTTCCCTTACTCCTAGAGGGGTAAGCCTGCCCGTTTCAAACTTATCTACACGCTGATTCTTAACCTGCTGCACAAGAAGCTCAGAGAATGTCGCTTCACGTCGCTTGTATCCATTTGTATCTGCGTTCGACAGATTATGACCAATCATGTCCATTTGTTTCTGCAATTGACCTAATGTGTTGGTTGCTGTAATCATCATTCGATTCATGACATGTTTCCCCCCTATTATAAGGTATTCAGTGGCGAAATTCATTTACAATCTTTAACTATCAGTTGACACGACCGATTTCATTGGCTGCTTTTTCCATACTTCGATCATACGCTTGAAGGACTTTTTGATTTGCTTCAAAAGTTCTATACGCTGATAACATATCCGTCATCGTGCGGGAAGCATCCACATTAGAGCGCTCAAGAAAACCCTGCTTGGTGGTAAAAGATATATCGTTTTCTTCATAAGCATTTGGAAGAGGCACATTGCCTTCTGTCGCAAATAATCCATCTCCCTGTTTCACAAGTCGATTGGGATTGTCTGAATAGCCGACGCCTAAAGAAGCCACGATGTTTTCACCGGCTACAATCTGCCCTTTTTCCCCAATAGTGAACCGTTCACTGTCCAATCGAATACGCCCACCATTATCATTCAGAATATAAAAACCACTGTTCGTCGTTAAAAAACCGTTCCCATTCACAGTCAGATTGCCGTTTCGTGTATAGCGAGGATTCCCATCCGCACCTTCCACCGTGAGAAAAACGGATCCAACCGATCCTGTTTCCTCATTTGTCGGCATGGACACGTCCAGTAGTGCAATGTCCAGGTTTCTTCCTGTTTCCTGAAGGTCTCCCTGAAGAAAAGAAGGAATCGCCTCTTGCATATACACACCCGTATTGAGAGCTCCGACCTTATGATTAAAAGGAAGGGAGAGTGCTTTCTCTGTCGGGATGGATGTGGAATCCATGCGTTCGAGGAGCATTTTGGGAAATGCCCGCATCGATGCCTGATCCGCTTTGTAGCCAGGGGTATTCGCATTCGACATATTGTTCGTTAACATTTCAGTCTTGCGTTGTTGAGAAAGCATTCCTGATGCTACTGTATAAAATCCGCGAAACATGTTTTTTCACCTCATAACTGTTTACCGTTTTTATATCGGATGAATGGTGACATATTTTTATAAGAGAAAGTTATCCAATTCGTCTTCTTGAAATTTTATCGATATTTTCAAGCATTAATCCGGTTCCAACCGCTACACAATCCATAGGGTTTTCAGCTATCAGTACTGGTACTTTCAGTTCTTCTGCAAGAAGGGTATCCATTCCGTGAAGAAGTGCGCCCCCGCCTGTTAAAATGACTCCTCGGTCAATAATGTCCGCTGATAATTCTGGCGGAGTCTTCTCAAGAACATTTTTAGCAGCCTGTACAATGACTGCCACTGATTCACGAAGAGCCCCTTCAATTTCCGTGGATGTCACGGTAATGGTGCGTGGAAGACCTGATACCATATCACGACCGCGAATACTCATTTCCTTACGCTCTTCATCAAATGTTTCTGAGAATACCGTACCAATATTCACCTTGATATCTTCAGCAGTACGTTCTCCGATGAGAAGCTTGTACTCTTTTTTAATATAGTTCAGGATTTCGTGATCAAACTTATCTCCGGCCATTTTAATGGACTGACTCGTCACGATGTCCCCCATGGAAAGAACCGCTACGTCCGTTGTTCCTCCACCGATGTCAACGACCATGTTTCCGGTAGGATTGAAGATATCCATCCCTGCTCCAATGGCTGCCACTTTCGGTTCTTCTTCTAAGTAAATCTTCTTTCCACCGCTCTTTTCAGCCGCTTCCCTGATTGCCTTTTGCTCGACGCTCGTGATGTTCGTTGGGCAGCAAATCAAGATTCTTGGCTTAGAAAGAAACCCTTTTACATTCAATTTATTGATAAAATGCTTCAGCATCGCTTCTGTTACATCAAAGTCAGCAATAACCCCGTCTTTTAACGGACGAGTCGCCACAATGTTTCCAGGAGTACGCCCAACCATACGACGCGCTTCCTCTCCTACTGCTAATACTTTACCTGTATTCTTGTCCAAAGCCACAACCGATGGCTCATTCAAAACAATCCCTTTTCCTTTAACATGAATTAAAACATTAGCCGTACCAAGATCAATCCCAATATCTTTCGCGAACATCTTGTGTTTCTCCCTTCTTCTTCTACAAATTCATCATCATTTTCATCTATAGTTTCATCTTTATGTCATTACGTAAAAACGTTAAGGCAAAACTTTCACCTAATTAATTATTTTACCATAAATATGTCGAATGTAGGTATTGTATGTCAAAAAAATGTATTGATATTGTTATTTATTTGGAAAAGTATAGGGATTTAGGAGGGGGAATGTTACAGGGATGTTAAGGTTTGGTGAAGTTGGGGTGGGATTGGGGTGGTTGTACCTGGTACAATTGAGGAGTTTTGTGCCTGGTACAATCAGTTCTTTGTTTAACAGTTAAAATAATCCATAAATTTGTCTGTTAATTTTCACGGATTTTTAACAGGCATAATACAATAGAAATTCAACTGTTAAAAAAACTCGAAAATTCATCAGGCAAAGTCGCTAGAAATAACCGTGCCATTCCCTCCCTCAAAAAACAAAAACACACCAAGCGTGACCCATTTTTCTGGGGCTTGGCGTATTTTGGTTAGCTGTGGAGCTCTTCTTTTTTGTATTTTTGCTTCGTCGCTTCTCCACCTCGTAGATGCCGGATAGATTTATGATAATCAAGTATTGTTTTGACTTCATTTGCGAGTTCTGGATTAATTTCTGGCAGTCGTTCTGTTAGATCTTTATGGACAGTACTTTTGGACACGCCAAACTCCTTCGCAATTACACGAACAGTTTTTTTCGTCTCCACGATATACTTACCAATCTTGATTGTTCTCTCTTTGATGTAATCGTGCACACCACTCGACCTCCCTAAATTGGATGTGAGAAGTGTGAAATGAGACTCGCTTTCGCATCAATGAAATAGTATAGACCCCTTGCACATAGGCAAACGGCAGAAAGCCTTATTTATGACGGCAGCTTCCTGATGTTACAACGTATAATCAAATATTCAGCTGATGATCAATGGTATAATGACGATTCCTCACCTCAAACACTCTCTATTTTGATAGGTTTGTATCATTTTATTAGCTTGTGCCCACATATATGCACAAAAAACACAATAAGGACAAGGTTTGAGGTTAATTTTCTGAAAAATCACTCTTAGGGACGGACCTTCATATGGTTTTCGGAGGAAAACCGACCTCGTAAATGTGCCATCCTTCACCCATTACCCCGGCTGACCCGGACCAACTCCCCCCAGGTTTCCACCCTTCGATCTTTTAACAGCTCCAATAATTCCACAAATAAGTAAGCCGTCATAAGGGCATCGTTTAACGCCCGATGTCTTGGGTACAACCGAGTCCCGAACATCTGGGCATATCGCTCAAGATCTCTCATATCGTAAGAGGGCGAAAGATATCCGATTAGATTAAGTGTGTCCAGGCTCGGTGCCATCTGAAGATGAAGTCCGGCTCGCTTCAGTTCACTCTTCAGCACGAGTTCATCAAAGCTTACGTAGTGTCCAACCAGACTATTCACACTATTTCCTCCTATAAAGGTGAAGAAGTCACGGATGGCATCCGATGCTTCCGGCGCTTGTTCGACATCTTTAGACTGAATTCCCGTAAGCTGGATTATTTCCTGAGAAATGGGTCGATGAGGATTGGAAAATGTCTGAAATGTGATATTTTCCTTTACCTCATACCCTTTTACTTTAACCGCTCCGATTTCCAGCATCCGGTCCTCCGCTCCGACGCGGAATCCTGTCGTTTCCGTATCAAAGACAACAAACGTAAGATCTGCTATTTCACTGTTGAGCGGGATGGAATCATAGTGGAGCGGACACTCGATCTTTTTCTTTGAAAAAATGAAAATCTTCACTTCCCTTCTACGTTAAGGAGTAATGAGATAGCATCATTTGTTGAAATTCCCGTATCGTTTTCACACTTTTGTACAGGTTTTCTTTTTTACGGGTGGAGAGTGTGGAGAGGTGTACCGTATCTCCCTGATCATTCCTCTTTAACTCTATATAGAGCTTCATCAATTCCTGGAAAGCTTCTGATAATTCTTCTGCAAAATCCTCAGAAATAGATCGCTTTTTTGTTAAAAAATCGATTTTCTCCCTAGTCGATCCGGAGGTATTACCATGAGCAGCATTCAATATCTGCAGAGCATGATGAAAAGGGAACAGAATATTTTTCTTAATAGATACCGTTTTTCGATCCATGCCTAATATTGAGCTAATGGATGAGTGAAGAGCAGGCACTGGCTTGGATTTTTCGACTTGGGCCAGTCGTACCAATAATATTTTCGAACTGCGGAGCTGATCTTTTATAGCGTCTTCAAATGTCGAATGAAGCGTTTCATCCCCATCTAAAAATCGATATGAAAAGAAGTTTTGTACCTTCAATAAGGTATCCTCTGACGAATGGACAGACCATTCTCTCAACCTTTCCTGCCAGGAACCCACACTCCCTGTCCACGCTTTCTGATTCGCCATCATTCTCCCGTCACAAAGACGCAGTCCTGCCTTTTCCAATTCAACGACGACTTTTTCAGCAAAATCCCAGAAATAGTCCACCGCTTCTTTACTATGTTTTTCATAAACGAGGAAATGATCTTGGTCGGTCAACATAAACTGCTCTTTCCTACCTGCTGAACCCATGGCATAAAATGCATACGAGCAAGGTCTATCCCGTCCTTCCTGAAGCAATTCTTCCTCAACCTGCTTTAGGATCCGCTGATAAATACGATCGAATAGCCCTGACATGAAATCGAGAATGTGGAATACCGGAGCATGCGCATTCCAAAGACTCGATAACATGGACTCTGCCATCGGTTTAATCTTCTCCAGTGGAAAATCCTTGTTCTCCAGTTTCCTTGCACTCGTCAGGGCACCTATATGGTTCGCCTTCATTACATCGTGGAGGGTGATGATGCCGATAGGTCCGTCCCTCTCCTTATCCCCGACAACGGGCAGGTGTTTGATGGAGTGATCGATCATGGTGGCGAGGGCTTCGTACAGATAGGCGTCACGGGTGATGACGATTGGATTGGGGGTCATGGTCCCGTTTACCGGTTTGGTGAGAGGGACGGACCTTGCAAGGCATCTGGAGACGAGGTCTCTTTCTGTCAGTATTCCTGCAATGCGATTGTTTTCCAGTATGATGACAGAGCTGACCCGGTTTTCTCCCATGGCTCGAGCTGCATCCCCCAGGGAATCATCACTCCTGACAGTTACAACTGAATTTGTCATGACATCACTCACACGTTTCAGAATCGTTGTCCGCTCTTCAAGCCCGTGCGCCACTCCCACTTGCTGAGACAAGGAATAATAAACATCCTGAAGTCGTTTTGATGTTTCTTCTAATAAAAAATTCTTCAAATAAGGTTCATTCCAATAGTTTTTTAAACTAGTATATGGAACGAGGCAGAGCTGACAGTCCTCTTTCGCCTTGACCTCAACCGAAGAATAAACACTCTCCTCTACCGTTGTATTCAGAACAGAGTACAGACTTGATAAGCCGACTATTCCGTCCTTAGAAATCATCTCAAGAATCTCTTCTTTTTCCTTAGGGACAACCACCGCTACCTCTCCATTAATCACAAGGTAGAGTCCTAATCGGTGTTCAAAGCTTTTCAGAATAGTAGAGTGCTTTCCCACCTCAAGCCACTTACACTCGGAGAAAAGGGAAAGAGCCGTACCCCGCTCCATCCCCTTGAAGAAGGGATGAAGGAGTACAGCTTCTTGAAATGATCCGTCAGGCTTTGAAGTCGACATCGTCGTTCACCCAAACTTCTCCGTCTTTAAAGGTCATTTGTTCCGGGTAACGGAGATCCATTACCTCTTCTTGAATCTTTTGAGACGGTGCTTTCGTCATCAGTGACACGACGATATTGGCAATCGTTGCGGCCGTTGCGCCAAACACTCCTGCCCCCGTATCAATGATGCCGAATAGGGTAACTCCTGATCTTGCCAGGAAGATATACGTAAGGGTTACCCCTAACCCCACAAGCATCCCTGCAATAACCCCTTGGGCATTGGAGCGTTTCCACCATACCCCGAGTAAAAGTGCCGGGAAAAACGTTCCGGACGCCAGTGCGAAGGCCCAGGCGACGATCTGGGTGATAACCCCTGGAGGATTGAGAGCCACAATCCCGGCGAGCACCGTTGCAATGACGATCGACCAACGGGCAACTGCCAGACGATTTTTCTCTGTCGCGTTTGGCTTGAATACACGATAGTAGATATCATGAGCAAAGGAAGAGGATATCGCGATCATCAATCCGCCTGCCGTCGATAACGCCGCTGCCATGGCACCAGCCGCTACGAGACCGATGACGAATACGCCTAAATTCGCAATTTCCGGTGTGGCCATGACCACGATATCATTCGAGATGATGATTTCCTTCCACTGTAGGATTCCATCTCCATTTGCGTCTGCGACCTGTAATTTCCCCGTATCCACCCAGGATTTCGTCCAGGAAGGCAAGTCACTGATTTGACTGCCCGCAACCTTTGTCATTAGAATGAAGCGTGAGAATGCTGCATATGCAGGTGCTGATAAATAGAGAAGTCCGATGAAAAGGAGTGCCCATGCTCCTGACCAGCGAGCCGCCTTCATCGTAGAAACCGTATAGAATCGAACGATTACGTGTGGAAGTCCCGCGGTCCCTGCCATCAACGTAAACATCAGAGCCATGAACTGCCACTTCGTACCGTTAGTAAAAGGAGCGAAGTATTCCGAGACCCCAAGCTCACGATCGAGCTCCCCGATTTTCCCTACCAGTTCCCCATAGGAAATCCAGGGTGCAGGGTTTCCGGTAATTTGTAACGACATGAAAATAACAGGAATTAAATAAGCGATAATAAGAACAACATACTGAGCAACCTGCGTCCACGTGATCCCCTTCATCCCACCAAAAGCTGCGTAGAAGGCGATGAGCACCACTCCGATCATCGTACCGACTTTGGCATCGATTTCGAACAAACGACCGATTACGACCCCGGAACCTGACAGCTGACCAATGGAATACGTAAAACTGATAATGATTGTGCAGATGGCGGCAATGACGCGGGCCGTGTGGCTGTTATACCGGTCCCCGATAAATTCCGGTACCGTATAGCGACCATATTTCCTAAGCTGTGGGGCAAGTAAGAAGGTTAACAGTAAATATCCTCCCGTCCAGCCCATTATGTAGGCAAGTCCATCATAGCCGAGGATCATGACGGTACCAGCCAGTCCAATGAATGATGCTGCACTCATCCAGTCTGCTCCGATGGCCATCCCATTAAAGATCGGCGGCACTCCCCGACCGGCTACATAGAAGTCCGATGTCGCTTTCGCTTTGTTATAAACAGCAATTCCGATATATAACGCAAACGTCAACAGAATAATCGACGTTGATACTAAAAACTGAGTATCCATTTATCGTTTCCCCCTGCTCTATTCTATATATTTGGTTGAAGCCGTTTAATGGTCCAATGTCTTTCCGTAGCTGATCTGCTCATTTTTACTTTCATCAATTCCATACTTCTTATCGATTCCATCGCTTACCTTCGCATTTACGTAGAGTAATATGATGAAAATAACAATCGACCCTTGAGCACCCATAAAGTAGTGAAAAGGAAAACCATTGAGGGTGACCGTTGACAGGCTTTCGGCAAACAGGACGACTCCAAAGGAAGATACGAGCCAAATCACTAAATACAGCGCCATATAACGGTTCTTTTCTTTAAAATACTGATCCGCTTTTGCTCTATCAATCTTCTTCATTTATGTAACCCCTTTTCAAGCTCATTATTTTAAACTGAAAATAAATTTCACGGTCTCAAAAAACGGAACCGGGACCATGGCAATCTGAACAATAAAGTAAATGAATAAAGACAAGAATGGAATGGTTAAGAAGAAAGCCCGTTTCTTTCTCAGTGCAAGAAAAATACTTCCCCCTGTTATGAGTAAAATAGCGATGAAGTAAAGCAACGTTTCACCTCCTGTTTTTGTAAGCGCTCTCTAAACGTTCCTTGATCATACAACCTCCCATTAATAAAGATTAAATTTTCTGAAATTTTATTCATGCCCTCATTATCTTTTTTGGAAAAAGGCAGGTCAATAAAGAAAAAACGACAATTGTCCATTTAATTTTTTTATTTAAATAAAATCATTTTACTAAAATAAAGATATAGGGAACTGTGATTGCATTAGTAGATTGAAGTGGCATGGAAATATTTTTCCAGTAAAGTATTTCCTTTGTCGAATTTCCGAGGAAATTTTTTATATTGATAAAGAGATAATTGGAATAGATCTGAAAACAAAAAAACTGACCGGAAATCACCAGTCAGTCTTTCTTCATCTATATGATTATTCTTCGTCTTTTACGTCAGAGCCATTATCGGCTGCGTCGTCTTTTTGATCAGCATTTTCTTGTTTCGGCTTTTGCTCAGCTTCCGGCTTTTCTTCTGCTGCATCGTCAGCTCCGTTTTCTTCTGTTGCTTTATCTTCAGCAGCTTTATCTTCGCTAGCTTGATCTTCTACGGCATTTTCTTCCGATGCTTCAGCATCCGGCTGTTCACCTGAAACCTTCTTGTCTTCTAATTGTGCTTCTTGAAGAGTTGCAAGAGACTTATTGAAGTATTCAAGCGGATTCACTGCTACATTTGCTTTACGAATTTCAAAGTGTACGTGAACACCAGCTTCTTCATTGAATAAGCTCTTACCTGCTTTAGCGATAGCTTGTCCTTGATCTACTACATCTCCAACCGCGACTTCAAAGTCTTTGACTGATTGATAACGAGTAACGATTCCTTTGCTGTGCTCGATTTCAATCGTGTTTCCGAGTAGGGAATCTTCTTGAACCTTTGTGACTGTACCGCTCATGGCAGCCAGAACATCGAATTCTTTTCCATCTTTAGAGATGTCGACTCCTTGGTTCGGATAGTACATGTTACCATAAACAACTAAGGCTGCTTCCTGTTCTTCCGCTGAAGCTTCAGTATCGTAGAATTGTTTTTCGATCACTGTATCTTCCGGACTTGCAACAGGCATTACAAAGTTTTCCAATGAACGGTTGACTTCTTCTGCAGGTTGGTTAAACTCATTGTCAGTAGGAACTCCATCATAGCTGTAATCCTTGGCTTTCTCGTTTACATCATTTCCTGCTTGGTACCACAGAATCCCCGTGATAATGATTGCTGCACTTGCTAAATAGATTGCTGGGTATGCCCAACGTCTTTTCAAAAAGTTTTGAGAAGGTTGTTTCTTTTCTTCCTCTCTCATTTTCATCACCTCAGCAATCATTCTGAACAGAATTCAGAAAATATATACACATTCGGAAAAAAATTTTAAAATTCTTATCTTTCGACAAAGGGTTGGAAAATATGTATGATTTTAAAAATAAGATGAAATTTTTCTTTTATTATGCGTTTTTCGTATTTTAACAGAGACTGTAGTAGTTGATATCCGCTACAGGACGCTCGCTTTCCGCGGGGCGGGCAGTGAGCCTCCTCCTCAGGTTCGCCTGCAGGGTCTCACCTGTCTAGCTCCGGCGTCTAGCCCCTCGAGGTCATTAGCTAAATGGTCCAAGAAGGCAAAGAACGCCTTCTAATGGCCCATTCATCTTATGCTTGTCGGGACTGAGCGAGCCGCCTACGCTTTTCGTACTTTCCCGCTATTCCCGCTGAGTCGGGCGCCTGCAGGGAGAATCAACTTACTGTTTTGCATAACTATTTAAAACAAACAAGAATAGTGCAGGTCCTGCAATTCTTGTTTGTTAACGAAATTACTATCCTGCATGATACAATATAAAAAACAGAAAGGACGAGCTGCATATGAAGAAGTTACTGAAATATGTGCTGACAGCTGCGCCTTTTCTCTATATGATTCTAATATGGATTTTGTCGAGTAATCCTGATGATGCCGTCATTCGATTTCCTGATAATCAGTTGGATCGTTTTATTAAGGAATCTCTCCATTTAATCGAATTCGGTATTTTGTATGGGTTATTTGTTATCGCTCTGTTGGCACATGGAAAGCTTCGGTTCACATTGAATTTCACCGTTGCGTTGATTAGCATCTTTTATGGATTCGTGGATGAGATACATCAGTCCTTTGTTCCGTATCGGTCTGCAACACTGATTGACGCTGCCAAGGATTTGATCGGAGTCACTGTCCTTTTTTGGATTGTGAACCGGACTTATTTTAAAAAGGCTGATCATCCATTGACGAAGAAGATGAAAAAGTTCGAAGCATATTTAAAAAAGGATTGAGTCTCTACTGGTCTACTTGACCTGAAGACTCAATCCTTTTTTTTATCTTTGTGCGGTTACTTTCTGCAGGAGTTTATCTGATTCCGTTATTTTGACATCTTTATAGTAATGACTGACGATGTCTTGATAATTCTTGCCTTCCTTCGCCATCCCGTTTGCTCCGTATTGGCTCATTCCGACCCCGTGTCCGAATCCTTTTGTGGCAATGACAATATGATCATCTTTCAGATACCAGGTAAAGTCTGAAGATCTGAGTTCTAATTTCTCTCGAATTTCCCGGCCGGAAAATCCTTTGCCGTTAATTTCAACACTCGCTACCCTTTTGCCTTCCGTTCTTGACGTGATCGTTCCGACCGATCCATCCTTTGGCAGTGTTACGCCCAATTTCTGCTCAAATTCTTTAATCGGTATAATCTTTTGATCCTCGAACCTTGGTGACGCCGAGTCCCAAGGGCTTTCTACACTTCGTAAATATGGATATTCATTCGGCCAATAAGCCTCAGAGTTTTCTGTGTAACCATTGCTCGTTGAGAAGAAGGCTGCCGTAATCGGCTTACCATCATAGGTCAGCACCTGTCCCATCGTTTCAAGGACCGCTTCGGAAATTTTTTTGACCTTCCAATCATAGTCAGCTCCCCAAAGACCTGCAAGCTCCTTCTGGTTCTTATACACCTGATGAGAGACCGTATCCGTCACATCGGCACCCTTCGGAACAGAGGAGTCCTCAAGTAGAAGCTGATTCACAATATACGTTCGTGCTGCAAGGGCTTGTGCTTTTAAGGCTTCCTTTTCAAAATCTGCAGGCATTTCACCAGCCACTACCCCTACTACATACTGCTCCAAAGGAAGTTTCTCGATCAGGTCCTGGTTGGAACGGTAGACAGCTACCTCGACTGAGTTCCCCAGCTCTTCAACGGATGGCGGATTTTTCAGCTTTTCGTCTAAGTTTGCCGTTTCCTTTTCTGATGAAAATGGGAGCACGAGAAGAGTAGGGACAATAAAGATGATACTGATAAAGATTGAGAAGATGATCATTACTGGTTTCAAATGCTTCATGTTCGCGGCCTCCAATGAAAGATTAAATAGGAGAATGTCTTAGCACACTTCTCCACTCTCTTTCATATGTATGGTAGTGGACAAGCAATTATGAATCTTTTAAGAGTGATTTTGATGAAGGAAGATGTTCGGCATTGATGAACTTGGAATAAGTAATGAAGTGTGTTGTGGAGCGAATGCATTTTTAAAAATAAAATCTCAAATTTGAAAATAAATGTGCCAGAATTGAAAATAAAAGTGAAATTTTGAAAATAAATACTGCATTATTGAAAATAAATGACTTTTTCATCTCATTTTCAACATCAGCATACTATTTTTCTACCTATTTTGACGATATTTCAAAATTGCCCGTCGCAAGTCCAGCGGTTTTTGATGATAATCCAGCCGTTTTCAGCAAGAATCCAGCCGTTTTCGATTAAAATCCGGCCACTTTTACGAAGAATCCAGCCGTTCCTGACAAGAATCCAGCCGAAATCAACCATAATTCAGCTAATTTACTTATTTTACCAAAACACAACTCGAGTTTCAGCTCCGACTCTCAGCCCAAACAAAAAAAGCAAGCTCTTCTATAAAAGAAAAGCTCGCCTCCCTATTACTTACGCATCTTTAATCATGTCTTGATTAGAAACAGGTGTTTCTTCCACTTCTTTCACACGCTCGATATCGGCACCCAGGCCTGCAAGCTTCTGATGGAAGTTTACATATCCACGATCTAAATGCTTCAGTTCTGTTACTCGAGTGTAACCATCTGCTACCAGACCAGCGATTGAAAGTGCTGCTGCTGCACGTAAGTCGGTTGCAGCCACTTCTGCCCCTTGAAGAGGTGTTGGTCCGTTCATGATCACAGAACGGCCTTCAATCTTAATGTCTGCTCCCATACGACGGAATTCTTCAGCATGCATGAAACGGTTTTCGAAAACTGTCTCAGTGATGACGCTAGTGCCGTCAGCTGCTAATAGTAATGCCATCATTTGAGATTGCATATCTGTTGGGAAACCAGGATGAGGCATTGTTTTGATATCGACAGATTTCAGTTTCTCCGGCCCGATGACACGAAGTCCTTCCTCTTCATCGATGATCGTTACGCCCATTTCTTCCATCTTCGCAACTAAAGAAGATAAGTGTTCTGGAATAGCGCCTTTTACAAGGACATCACCTTGAGTGATGGCTGCAGCCACCATGAAAGTTCCTGCTTCGATACGGTCTGGAATGATGCTGTGTTCGACACCGTATAAACGGTCTACACCTTCAATACGGATCGTTCCAGTACCTGCACCTACTACGTTTCCTCCCATTTTGTTCAGGAAGTTAGCCAAGTCGACGATTTCAGGCTCTTTTGCGACGTTTTCCAGGATTGTTGTTCCTTCTGCAAGAGCAGCAGCCATCATGATGTTTTCTGTTGCCCCCACGCTTGGGAAGTCCAGATAAACCTTGGCACCCTTCAATCTTCCGTTTACTTCAGCTTCGATAAAACCATTTCCTACCTTCACTTTTGCTCCCATTGCTTCGAAGCCTTTTAAGTGTTGGTCAATCGGTCTTGATCCAATGGCACATCCACCAGGAAGCGCAACACGTGCTTTACCTGTACGTCCGAGTAGTGATCCCATTACAAGGACGGATGCACGCATTTTTCGAACATATTCAAACGGTGCTTCTACAAACAACTCTCTTGATGCATTCACGATGACTTCACCATTGTTAAACTCTACATCTGTATTTAAATGACGTAATACTTCATTAATCGTATATACATCGGAGAGTGGTGGTACATTTTTAATTACACTTTTTCCTTCACTTGCTAATAATGTAGCAGCGATGACTGGTAAAACGGCATTCTTTGCTCCTTCAACTTGCACTGTACCGCTTAAACGCTGACCGCCGCGGACGATAATTTTTTCCAAGAGTATTCCCCTCCGCGTCCAATTTCTCTATATTAATATTCAATCGTTAGGATGGGTGTGCCAATCACAAAGGTTGTCTTAGCGCCCATTCCGCTTTTCCGTAGACCTAGTTGTATATTCATATCATCATTTTTTGTTGGTATTTTCCGTGACATTTGTTCCGAGTAAGCTGAAATGGAATAAAAGTCTTCTTCTCTAAGTGATTCCAGTTCTTTTGCGTCTAATTTCGACATTAATTCGACAGCCTGATTCGACAAAACTTTCTCAAGCTTATCATTGAATTCGCCTTTTATACAAGAGAAAATCATGGGTTTATTAGTAAAAATGATTTCCATATTTGGGATAAATTCAGTCTTGATGTAATGCCTCGTCTTTTCTCCCAACGCTTTCTGAGCACCGCGCATCTCATACATAACATACGAAACAGATTGCTTGTTTGTGAGGGTGTGCTGGAACTTAATGGTTTCTTCCCCGTGAGACGTCTGACGTTGTCCCACAACCATTACCTCTTCAGCTGACTTTTTCGTCACCCACTCAAAATCAGAAAATCTTTCTTGCATAGTAGTACTATATTTGGCAAATCCTTTATTCGTGAAGCTTTTTTTGTTTTCTCTTGCATATAGAGACCATTCAGTTATCTGACCTTGAGAATGAACAATGGCTTGATCAAGCTTTTCAATGTCTAATAATTGATTGGCTTCGATAGTGTTGTTCCCATTAATAACAGGAAGAAAACCTAATCCAACAAAAAAGATTAAAATAATGTAAAAATACCGACCCATTTTCCATTCCTCCCCTTACCTAAAAGTCTGTCCGAATAGGAGAAGAACATACTTGAAAATTGTCGTCATCTTTTTACAATTATTGAGTCTTTCATGCTGTTAATGAAAAGGGTTTCACTTTGAAACTTTTTCACAAAGAGGCACGAACACAAAATTAATCTTACTCAAAACAGGTTCTAATGAAAACATGCAGGAAGACCTATTTTTTGTCAAAGCTCTAATCATTCAAAGAAAACAGGCAATTGTTGAGACCACAGATAGTAATCCAGTAAAAATTGGCTGACGGCTGAGCCGATCGCGATCGTTAGTAGGATATACAGTAGTCTCCCTTGAGCGACTCGATTCTTCTTTAGGAGCTTGTCTAACTGGATGGATTGCAAAGACCAAAATGTGATCCCGAATACGAATAGATGCACGAGCATGCTGATCAGGGCCTGCTGGCCAAAGCTTTCTACCACTTTTCTCACTCCTAATAATCATTTCGACGCACATAGACTATTTTACCACACTAAGCTGTCACAACATATGTTATTTATATAAAAATATGTCCAATATGTTAATAAAAATTTTCCTTTTTACGTACTTGAAAGCTAGGTAACATATATAGGTCCGTCCGGCAAAATTGGTTGAAATTCCTGACTTGAGTTCCAGCAGCTCTCAAAGGTCCGTCCCTACAAAAAACCACCCTTCCTCAAGGAAAGGGTGGTTTTGCTGTTTTATTAGAAGTTACGTTCGGAAACGTTAATTCTGTTCATGGCACGCTTTAGAGCGAGTTCAGCACGACGGAAGTCTACATCATCACGTTGTGCCTGCATGCGGTCTTCCGCGCGGCCTTTTGCTTCTTTAGCGCGTTGTACATCGATAGCTTCTGCTGTTTCAGCAGACTGTGCTAGAATTGTCACTTGTTCAGGACGTACTTCTAAGAATCCGCCACTGACAGCTACAAGCTCAGTGTTGCCACCTTTTTTCAGGCGAACCGCACCGATTTGTAGTGGAGCAACCATCGGAATGTGTCCAGGTAAGATTCCAAGCTCACCGCTTTGAGCTTTCGTGCTCACCATTTCCACTTCTGAATCGTACACTGGGCCATCGGGAGTGACAATATTGACTTTTAATGTCTTCATTTTCTTCCCTCCTGGTCCCTAATTATACCTCTACGCCCATTTCTTTAGCTGCTGCTAATACATCCTCAATCGGACCTACTAGACGGAACGCATCTTCAGGAATGTGATCGTATTTACCGTCAAGGATATCTTTGAAACCTTTAACAGTGTCTTTCACTTCAACGTAAGAACCTTTTTGTCCAGTGAACTGTTCTGCAACGTGGAAGTTTTGAGATAAGAAGAATTGTACACGACGAGCGCGGTGTACCGTCAGCTTATCATCATCAGAAAGCTCATCCATACCAAGGATCGCGATGATATCTTGAAGTTCTTTATAACGCTGTAATGTTTGTTGAACATTACGAGCGATGCTGTAGTGTTCTTCTCCTACGATTTCTGGAGAAAGAGCACGTGAAGTCGATGCTAATGGATCTACCGCAGGATAGATACCCATCTCAGAAAGTTTACGCTCAAGGTTCGTTGTTGCATCCAAGTGAGCGAAAGTTGTAGCAGGAGCCGGATCCGTGTAGTCATCGGCAGGTACATAGATCGCTTGGATCGATGTTACAGAACCTACGTTCGTTGACGTGATACGCTCTTGCAATTGACCCATTTCAGTAGCAAGTGTCGGCTGGTAACCAACGGCAGATGGCATACGGCCTAGTAGGGCAGAAACCTCTGAACCTGCTTGCGTGAAACGGAAGATGTTATCGATGAACAGAAGTACGTCTTGACCTTGCTCATCACGGAAGTATTCAGCCATTGTAAGACCTGTCAGTGCTACACGCATACGCGCACCTGGCGGCTCGTTCATTTGTCCGAATACCATCGCTGTTTTCTTGATAACGCCAGAGTCGCTCATCTCGTGGTAAAGGTCATTTCCTTCACGAGTACGCTCTCCAACACCGGCAAATACAGAGATACCGCCGTGCTCTTGAGCGATGTTGTTGATAAGCTCCTGGATTAATACGGTTTTACCAACACCGGCACCACCGAATAGACCGATCTTACCACCCTTGATGTAAGGTGCAAGTAAGTCTACTACTTTAATACCTGTTTCCAGAATCTCAACTTCTGTAGAAAGCTGATCAAATGTAGGTGCTTGTCTATGAATTGGATCACGACGGATACCTGCTGCAAGAGGCTCGTCTAAATCGATTGATTCACCTAGAACGTTGAATACACGACCTAATGTGATATCCCCTACTGGTACAGAGATTGGTGCTCCTGTATCAAGCACGTCAGCTCCACGTTGTAAACCATCTGTGGAAGCCATCGCGATTGTACGTACAGAATCATCACCTAGGTGAAGGGCAACCTCTAATGTAAGTTCAGCTCTATCTGCAATTTGGACCTTTAATGAGTTGTAGATATCAGGAAGTTGGCCGTTAGCGAACTTGACATCGACAACTGGACCCATTACTTGAAGAACGTGTCCTTTGTTCATCTCTTTCCCTCCTAACTAGCTTTTGACGACAAAACTATGTTGTAATCCGGCACTCAACCGGAATGTCATTTCTATTCGAGTGCTGCTGCCCCGCCTACGATTTCCGTGATTTCTTGGGTAATCGCTGCTTGACGCGCACGGTTATAAGAAAGTGTAAGGCTGTTAATGATTTCTTTCGCATTGTCTGTTGCGCTTCTCATTGCTGTCATACGGGCCGCGTGCTCACTGGCTTTACCATCAAGTAACGCTCCGTAAATCAGGCTTTCAGCATATTGAGGAAGCAACACTTCCAAAATTTCTTCAGCATTAGGCTCAAACTCATAAGAAGTTAAGTTCGATGAAGAAGAATCAAGCTCCGTTAAAGGAAGAACCTTCTTCTCGGTAACATCTTGTTGAATGGCACTGACATAGTGGTTGTAGTACATGTAAAGTTCATCATAAGCACCATCAGAGAACATACTGACTGCCTTGTTGGCAATGTCTTTAATGTCTGCAAAGTTTGGTTGATCTGGTAGCCCTACAATACCTTCCACTACATTATCGCCTCGTTTTTGGAAGAAATCTCTTCCAATACGACCTAACGCAATAATGGCGTATTCATCTTGTGAGCTGTGACGCTCTTTAATCGCATTACTTACAGCACGAATGACGCTCGAGTTATAAGCCCCCGCCAAACCGCGGTCAGATGTAATGACCAAGTAGCCGGTTTTTTTTACGGGGCGGGAGACTAGCATCGGATGCGTTACATCTGTGCTACCAAGGGAAATGGAAGCAACGACTTCCTGAATTTTCTCCATGTATGGGACGAAGGCTTTCGCATTCGATTCAGCACGGTTCAATTTAGAGGCAGAGACCATTTCCATTGCTTTCGTAATTTGACTGGTTTTCTTCGTAGATGTAATACGAGTTTTTATGTCGCGTAACGATGCCACTGGTTCTCACCACCCTTTTAAAATGTTAGTCATATTCACTAGAACCAACTAAATAATGGAATAATCAGCCGGTGTCATCAGAATGAACACCGACATCTTATAAAATTACTCAGACTTTACAAATGTCTTCTTGAATTCGTTGATCGCTGCAACCATTGCATCGTCTTCAGGAAGACCTTTTGTTGTGCGGATATGGTCTAACAGTTCTGTATGGTTGTGATCTAACCAGCTTAGGAATTCACCTTCGAAACGACGAATATCTGTTACTGGAATATCATCTAAATGACCTTTTGTTAATGAATAGAAGATCATAACTTGTTTTTCAACATTAAGTGGTTTGTTAAGATCCTGCTTCAGTACTTCAACAGTACGGGCTCCACGGTTCAGTTTCGCTTGTGTCGCTTTATCAAGATCTGACCCGAACTGAGCAAATGCTTCAAGCTCACGGTATGCCGCTAAGTCAAGACGCAGTGTACCTGAAACCTTTTTCATCGCTTTGATTTGTGCGGATCCACCAACACGTGATACGGAAAGACCTGCATTGATCGCCGGACGAACACCGGAGAAGAATAGGTCAGATTGTAAGAAAATCTGTCCGTCAGTGATGGAGATAACGTTTGTTGGAATGTAAGCGGAGATATCTCCTGCCTGTGTTTCAACGAAAGGTAATGCTGTGATGGAACCTCCACCTTTTGCATCACTTAATTTCGCAGCACGCTCAAGTAAACGAGAGTGTAAGTAGAATACGTCACCAGGGAAAGCTTCACGGCCTGGAGGACGACGTAATAATAATGAAAGCTCACGGTAAGCAGATGCTTGCTTAGAAAGATCATCATATACAACAAGAACGTGCTTGCCGCTATGCATGAATTCTTCACCCATTGTGATACCAGCGTATGGTGCTAAGAATAGCATTGGAGCTGGTGAAGCAGCTGATGCCGTTACAACGATTGTGTAATCAAGGGCACCGTGCTTACGAAGCGTTTCAACCGCATTACGTACAGTTGATTCTTTTTGTCCGATCGCAACATAGATACAGATCATGTCTTGACCTTTTTGATTTAGGATTGAATCGATCGCAACAGATGTTTTACCTGTTTGACGGTCTCCGATGATTAACTCACGTTGACCACGACCGATTGGAACTAGAGCGTCGATCGCTTTGATACCAGTTTGAAGTGGCTCGTGTACGGATTTACGATCCATTACACCAGGTGCCCCGCCTTCAATTGGACGTGTTTTCGTTGTCGCAATTGGACCTAATCCATCAACTGGTTGTCCAAGTGAGTTTACAACACGACCTACTAATTCCTGTCCTACTGGAACTTCCATGATACGTCCAGTACGACGAACCTCATCGCCTTCACGAATGTCTGTAAATGGTCCGAGAATGATAATACCTACGTTGTTTTCCTCTAAGTTCTGCGCCATACCCATGACACCGTTAGAAAATTCAACAAGCTCTCCAGCCATGACATTGTCGAGGCCATGAGCACGAGCGATACCGTCACCGATTTGGATAACTGTACCTACATCGCTTACTTTCATCTCAGACTGATAGTTTTCAATTTGCTTTTTTATCAGCGCGCTGATTTCTTCCGCCTTGATGCTCATGAATTTCACCCCTCATTTATACGAAAGTTAACGAACAAGTTCACGCTCAAGACGATCCAACTTGCCAGCAAGAGTTCCGTCATAAATACGGTTGCCGATACGGACCTTAAGTCCGCCAAGTATGTTCTCGTCTATCACATTCTCAATTCTTAATGATTGTTTACCAATTCTCTTAGCAAAAGAAGCTGAGATTGCTGTCTTCTCATCTTCTGTTAAAGCACGTACGGAATACACCTTTGCTTCTGCGATTCCTCTAGCTTCATTAGAAAGCTCGATGAATGCATCGACAACACCCACTACCTGATCTTCACGATGACGATCAGTCATAAGAAGCAGTGTATTCAATACCGGTACAGAAACAGAAGAGAACGCTTCTTTCAACATGTCTTTCTTCTTATCCGTCGAAAACTTCGGATTTTCCAAAAGAATGCTTAATTCTTTATTTTGGATAAAAACGGATTTCACTGCACGAAGCTCTTGTTCAATCGCTTCTAATTGATTCTGTTCTTTGGCAATATCGAAAAGAGCTAACGCATAGCGTTTTGCGACTGTAGAGTAGCTCATCGCTCTTCTCCTGCCTCTTTAATATAATCGTTGATCAGCTTCTGTTGATCTTGAACAGAAAGTTCTTTTTCAATCACTTTCGATGCAATCAGAACAGATAGTGAAGCAACCTGCTCGCGTAATGCTGCCATCGCTTGTTCTTTCTGCGTCTCGATTTCACGTTTCGCAGATTCTTTCAAGCGCTCAGATTCCTGACGAGCCGCGATGATGATTTGTTCACGTTGCTCATCGCCCTGCTTTTTAGAGTTCTCGATCATCGCTTGCGCTTCTTGACGAGCCTCTTTTAAAAGTTGACGCTGTTCTTCCAAGCTCTTATTTGCTTCTAGACGGCTTTGTTCAGCCGCTTCTATTTCGCCTGCAATATGATTCTCACGCTCTTGCATGATGCCCATCAAAGGACCCCAAGCAAACTTCTTCAATAACGCAAGAAGGATAAGGAACATAGCAAGCTGGAATACGATATCTCCACCTGTAAAGCCGCCACCAGCTCCAAGGACAAATGCGTTTGTAAGCACGCGGTTTCACTCCCTTCAAGAGTCAATGCCTTCATAAGAAAGCTGTACAATAACGGCAAATGCCGTACCATTCATAATCAAATGTTCTTAAGTACCAAACATAAAGGAATGGCGAAGGTTCTTATCGAATGATCTTCGCCATCTTGAACTTTAAACTGCTATTATTGACCCATTACGATGAATGCGATAACTACTGCGATGATAGGAATCGCCTCTACTAACGCAACCCCGATGAACATTGTAGTTTGAAGCATACCACGAGCTTCCGGTTGACGAGCCATACCTTCTACCGTACGTGAAACAATAAGACCGTTACCAATACCTGCACCTAGTGCTGCTAAACCGATTGCAATTGCTGCTGCTAAAAGACCCATTCTGAATTTCCTCCTTTAAATGTATGAAAAAATGTTTTGAGTAGTTTTGTTCAATTTTGAACAGGGTATATATTAATGGTCAAGGCTGACTTTGTGAGCCATATAAACCATCGTTAACATAACAAAAATAAATGATTGGATTGCGCCGACAAAGATTGAGAAACCTTGCCATACAATCGTTGGGATAATGGCACCCAGTAATCCGGCTGCTCCCATGTGTGCCAGGCTTCCTACCAGTAAAGTAAGCAGGATTTCCCCAGCGTAAATGTTACCGTAAAGACGAAGACCAAGCGTTAGTGTGTTGGCAAACTCTTCAATAATCTTCAGCGGGAATAAGAACGACATAGGTCTGAAGAAGTCTTTACCGTATTCACCGAAGCCCTTCATCTTGATTGCATAATAGTGTGTTAACACAACGACCATAACCGCCAGGGTCATAGTGATAACTGGATCCGCTGTTGGTGACTTCCACCATAATTCGTGGTCAATGACTACCGAGAACGGAAGCCCTAACATGTTTGATACGAAAATGTACATGAGTAAAGTAAGTCCAAGGAGATGGAAACGACCACCTGTTTTCCAATCCATATTACTTTTCACGATATTTTTGACAAAGTCCATGACCCATTCCATAAAGTTTTGCACTCCGGTCGGTTTCATGGCCAGTCTACGAGTTGACAGAACGGCGATGAGGAATACAACGGCACTTGCCACTGTGATCATCAGTACGTTCGCCAGGTTAAAAGTTAACCCTAGAAACTCGGCTGTAGGATTTTCATGATGCAATGAAATTCACCTCTCTTCCCCGCTATTTATGAGATTTAAGCTGCTGAATAAAATAATCTATCATAATGACAACATAAATTGTCATTAATCCAATAATGACGCTCAGGAGATGAAAGTGCTCAGGGTATTCCGTTGCAATGATCACTGCAAAGGCCGCACCTGCCATCCTTGAGAAGGTCCCTAAAGATCGAACCTTTTGACCAGCTTCTACTGCATCACCGAATCGCACGGTTCTCCTCATGATCAGCCAGTGACTAAACAGACTGATGCCTGTCCCCAAAATAAGCCCAAGGAAAATAGACTGATAGGAAGTGAAACCCCAACCGAGGACGTAAAGGGAAAGGAGGAAAAATATGTACTTACGATGCCTGTTAAACACTTGCTGAAGTTCTGGCATTTACATTAATCTCCCGAATTGAAATGTTGGACTGTACGGAGCATGGTGTAGATTCCTGTTGCGAGCCCAAGGAGTAGTCCAATAATTAAGAAAAGTGGTGTGGTGTTCCATATTCCATCTAACCATCTCCCGCCGAAGATCCCTATTAAAATAGAACCAACAAGCTGGGAAAGAATAGCAGAATACAAGACCATCGATTGATACGGGCGTCGATCATTTTGACGCATTTTTTTCATCTCCACACATGTGATTTAGTGGAAAATCATTAACACTGTACAAATGATGAAAAACCGTTTTCATACGGGTTCAACCCTTGTGAAAACCTTATCATTTTATACCCTTTGTAAGCATACAATAGGGCTTTATCTATGTCAATGCGTTCAAGTTAAAAAGTTCACAACCTATCCACGCGTTCCCAAATTGTTCACATTTTCAACACATTTACAGAAAAGCGGAGGCGGGTTGGTTAGAGGCGACAAGCACAAGGCGAACTTACCGGAAAGGCGCTTTTTGCCTTTTTGGTAAGTTTGGCTTATGACCTCGAGCCTCTTCCCGCTGGAGCTGGACACGTCGAAAAGCGGAGGGGGCTTGCCCTGGGGCGACAAGCATAAGGCGAGTCGACCGGAAAGGCGTTCTTTGCCTTTTTGGTCGGCTTGACTTATGACCTCGAGCCCCAAGCCCCCGCAGCTGGACATCTCGAAAAGCGGAGGCGGGTTGGTCAGGCCCGACAAGCACAACTGGGAAATCCCTAAAGGCGTTCTTTGCCTTTTGGGATTTTTCAGTTGTGACCTCGAGAGACTACCCGCCGGAGCTGAACATGCCGAAAAGCGGAGCCGACTGGTCAGGCCCATCAAGCATATCCAAGGATTCCCCGGAATGAAAAAGCCCAACAAACTTACCACTTTTCCCATCGATTGCTCACTTTATTAACAAATCCATAGGTTCTATCTCCACATGCCCCTCCATTATATAGAAAATTCTTTTTATGAGTAACCCTTGAATTTAATGTAAATACTTCCAATTAAATAACAATGGGGTTTGCCGGTTATATAAATAAGAAAGCCGGATTATCACGTGTTGATAATCCGGCTTTCTTATTTACTTCAAATTATTTTGTACCGTATAAACGATCTCCCGCGTCCCCTAAACCAGGAACGATGTATCCTTTTTCATTCAGCTTCTCATCAAGAGCAGCGATGAAGATATCAACGTCAGGATGCGCTTCCTTGATTGCGTCCACCCCTTCAGGACAGGCAACAAGGCACATGAACTTGATGCTTACCGCGCCGCGTTTCTTTAATGAGTTGATGGCTTCAACAGCAGATCCACCTGTTGCAAGCATCGGATCGACCAGGATGAAGTCACGCTCTTCCACATCACTTGGAAGCTTTACGTAATATTCAATCGGTTTAAGAGTCTCAGGGTCACGATATAAACCAACGTGTCCTACTTTTGCAGCCGGGATCAGTTTAAGAATTCCGTCAACCATTCCTAATCCTGCTCGCAGAATAGGAACGATCCCTAATTTTTTACCTGCAAGTGTTTTGGCCTTTGCGTTGCTTACCGGTGTTTCTACATCAATATCCTCTAACGGTAAATCGCGTGTGATTTCAAACGCCATTAGTGTCGCCACTTCATCAACAAGCTCACGAAATTCCTTCGTACCTGTTTGTTTATCACGAATAAACGTTAATTTGTGTTGGATTAACGGATGATCAAATACATATACTTTGCCCACTCGACTCTCTCCTTTAAGTTCGATTTATGTAAAAATAGTTTGTCCACTTCATTTACACCTCAGACTATTGTACATAAAAGACAATTTAAGAGCAACAAGAGATGGGAAGTGTAATGGAATCGTTAGAAATGATATGAGTGGCGAGGGAAAAGACGTGTAAGGTAGTGGAATCGATTGATTTTTTGGTTAATTATGTAAATCGGCTGGATTAATGCCAGAAACGGCCGGATTTTTTAAAAAAGCCGCTGGATTATTATCAAAATCGGCCGGATTTTAACGGAAAACGGCTGGATTATCGTAAATAACGGCCGGATTCCCATTTAAGTTGCTCCTCACACCCGGTATTTAGAACTTAAAACCGATGAATCATCTACTTTTCTATTAAAAAACCTCTCCACCAGGGAAGTCAGTCCCTAATGAAGAGGTCATCATCAATTATCTTTCTGGATATAATTCGAATTTGCTTGTCAGGTCGATGACGCGTTTGCGTGCTTCTTCCAATTTTGCCTCGTCTTCATGGTTCTTAAGAGTCAGTGCCATGATGGAAGCAATTTCGTCCATGTCCTCAAGCCCGAATCCTCTTGACGTAACAGCAGCTGTTCCGATACGGACACCGCTTGTAACGAATGGGCTTTCCGGATCGAATGGGATCGTGTTTTTGTTGACGGTGATGCCGATTTCATCCAGGACTTTCTCTGCGATTTTACCAGTCAGTCCAAGTGAACGCAGGTCGATCAGTAGTAGATGGTTGTCTGATCCACCGGATACAAGGTTGATTCCTTCTTTAACAAGTCCTTCACCTAAACGGTTGGCATTGTCGATGATGTTCTGTGCGTATTCTTTAAACGAATCCTTCAGAGCTTCACCGAATGCAACAGCTTTAGCTGAGATCACGTGCATAAGTGGTCCACCTTGAATGCCAGGGAAGATAGACTTGTCTATTTTCTTTGCAAATTCTTCTCTGCATAGGATCATTCCGCCACGAGGTCCGCGCAATGTTTTGTGAGTCGTTGTTGTCACGAAGTCTGCATAAGGAACCGGGTTCTGGTGAAGGCCAGCCGCTACAAGACCGGCGATGTGAGCCATATCCACCATTAAGTATGCTCCCACTTCGTCAGCGATTTCACGGAATTTTGCGAAATCGATCGCTCTTGGGTATGCACTTGCTCCAGCTACGATCAGCTTTGGCTTGTGCTCTAACGCTTTTTGTCTAACATCTTCGTAATTGATCAGGTGCTTTTCTTCATCCACACCATACTCTACGAAATTATATTGAATTCCACTGAAGTTGACGGCACTTCCGTGAGTCAGATGTCCACCATGAGATAAGTTCATTCCAAGAACTGTGTCACCTTGTTCAAGGATTGTGAAGTAGACTGCCATATTGGCTTGTGCTCCTGAGTGAGGCTGAACGTTTACATGTTCTGCTCCAAATAGTTCCTTCGCACGATCGCGAGCCAGATTCTCAGCTACATCGACATGCTCACAGCCACCATAATAGCGACGACCTGGGTACCCCTCTGCATACTTATTTGTCAGAACGGAGCCTTGTGCTTCCATAACCGCTTCACTGACAAAGTTTTCAGATGCAATTAACTCAATTTTTGTTCGTTGACGCTCTAATTCATCTTGAATCGCTGCATAAATTTCCGGATCTTGCTTGGCAATCTTACTCATACATATCCCCCTTTAATTCATAGGCCCAACTGCTCTAGGTGCCTCATTGATTCATTCAATCTCATTCTAACACGATTCAGCAAAACGCGAAATAAAAACCTCTAGTCAAAACGTAATGTTCGTGTTTAGAGGGACGGACCTCGTGTAATGTTATTCACAATATTATCGATCTACTACCTGACTGGCCCCCACGAGTAGCATTGTGACTATAATTGTCGAATGATTATAAAATTTTCATGATTGTTAGTGATATCACTGCCTTGATTCAAAATCTCCACTTCCACCCTTTTATCATAATCATAATCTCCTTAACCCTCTATATAGTTCGGGATTCAAAACAGGTTTCAAATAGACAGAAACACTACAATAAAGGTCCGTCCCTCAACTAAGAGAAACGGACCTTCCAATGTGCATTATTCGTATACGGCTCTGATTCCGCCTATGAGTTTGGGTCTGGTTTTGGCGAGTGTGACGTGGGCTTCGCCGAGGTTTTTCTGTGATACCCGGATGGGGACGGCTACGTGTTTCAGGTGCATGCCGATAAAGGTATCTCCGATGTCGATGCCGGCGTCGCCTTGTATATGCTCTACCATGACAGGATCTTCAAAGGAGTGATATGCTTGGGTCGCCATCGCTCCACCTGCTTTTCGCACAGGAATGACCGTAACCTCCTCCAGACCTTTTCTTTCTGCAGCGTCTCTCTCCAAAACGAGCGCCCGGTTTAGATGCTCACAGCATTGAAAAGCCAGTGAAACGCCAATGGAATCGGCCCATCCTTTTAGTTCAGCATAAATCATTTCTGCTACTTCAATCGTTCCTGATGTCCCGATCCGCTCCCCCATCACTTCTGATGTGGAACAGCCGACAACAAACACTTGTCCTTTTTTCATGTGAACCTGTTCGCTGAAATCTCCCAGGATCGTTTGTAACTCTTCCTTTAATTGAGTGATTTCCATGGAATCCACTTCCTATTGTTTGTCTTCGTATGCCGTGATTTTCCCAATACGATTGGCATGACGGCCACCTTCGAATTCCGCACCGAGCCATGTTTTGGCGATTTCACGTGCAAGTCCTGGACCAATGACGCGTTCACCCATGGCTAACATATTGCTGTCATTGTGCTCACGTGTCGCTTTTGCACTGAATACATCATGTACAAGAGCACAGCGAATTCCCTTGACTTTATTAGCTGAAATGCTCATGCCAATGCCTGTACCACAAATCAGAATGCCGCGATCGAACTCTCCGCTCGCCACTTTTTCTGCAACAGGTACGGCATAGTCCGGATAGTCAACGGACGTTCCACACTCACAACCGAAGTCCTCATATTCGAGGCCCAGCTCTTCTAATAATGATTTGATTTCTTCGCGGATATTTACCCCGCCGTGATCGGATGCAATTGCAATTTTCATAGTGATCCACTCCCATAGCCTTTGTTACGTTTTATTTTGCCACATACTCTTCATTATATAAAGTTTTTCGGATTCTTTTTAGCTCCTTTTATATGTTGCTACTCATTCTCAGCTTAATAAGAAAATAGGCTGGGAAGAATAATTCTCCCCAGCCTGAACTTTTATTGGATTCCAAGCGATATCAGTATATCTTCCAAAGATCTTCCTTCAACACTTTCTTTCGGCTCATGAACAGATTCAACGGTTGGATTCTGTTTCAGATAGTGCTTTTGAGTGAATGACATATCCTTCTCATTAACCGTCCCATCGAAGTTAATGTCGGCTGAGCGCTCATTTGTTCCCCAATGTTTTTCGACTTCAAGTGCGTCCAATACATCAATGACATCGTCTTTATTCACATCTCCAGGGGTAGGCGCTTTTGTGCTTACCCCTGAGTTCCATTGGGCTGCCGGGTTACCGTCATCATCTTTATACCCTACATTAAAAGGTGTGTGGACGGTGAAATGACCCGGAATATCAACAGAGAAGATCATTTGATCCATTGTCAGCGGGAGTTTTTGAACTTCTGTCTGTGCATATCGGTTGATTGATCCTGGATATTCATTGCCCTCTTGATCTTTGACGGTCAGACTTGCCCCCAATTGTGATGGGTCCAATCCGAACCTCCATCCAGGACGACCATCTTCTTTTTGTAAGGATTCAGGTGCGGCCAAACTTCCAGATATTTTCGAGAAAGTCGGGATTATAAACATTGGTGTAATAGTCGAGACCATTGAAATCGTTTCACCTTCATTATTGATGAAATTCGTTTTTGTGTTTTCAAATGTTAAATAACGTTCATAGGAATCACTCTTCACTTTCACTGTTACCTCTGCCACCGGAACATCACCCGAAACACCATTCGGGATTTCAGCATGGATCGTAAGCTTCGTTGAAGAGCCTGTTGCGAGATAATCGGAAGAAATGGATGCTCCCATTTCAGTAAATTCCGGGTGGATGTTTACGTCTGTAATGTCCACTATTCCTTGTTTGAACGTAAAGCTAGACGTCAATTCCTTTGCATTTGAAAGGTTGTTCGCCGTTAACGTGATCTTGGTGGTTTCACCCATTCTCACATGTTTTTGCCCGAGTGTCCCTTCCATGTAAGGCGTTCCTTCTTTTACAAACGTATAGTACTTGTAATCTTCTCCTAGCCCGGAGGAATTGTAGCCTTGAAGAGCTACATCCAAGCTATTTATGGATGGGTTAAGCGGAATACTGTATTCAAACTCTCCGTTTTCATCTGTATAGAAACCATCCGTGAAGTATGGACCTCCGCTTTTTACCATGACGAAATTCCCGGTCTGATCGATGTCTACGCCTTCTTCCTGGTATTTCTCATACGTACGATCCACCACACTTCCTGTAACGGTGTAGGACTCCATCCCTGGTTCGTACTCAATCACCCCTTCATTTACATCCGTTTCAAATTGAGCACCTGTTAGGTCGATGATTGTATGATCAGCCATTTCGAATGACTTCCCTTCCTTCGTGGTTGCAATCATCTTCACCTTGTAATGTCCGGCTCCATAAGGGACTTTTACTCTTGTAGCAGAAATCGGCTGATCTTCATTTCCTGTGAACGGGAAATACGTTCCATTGAATACAGAACCGATATAATATTCGGTATCTTCAATTAGACTAGAGGTATTCATACTTCCCAGATAACCTAATTCTGCATCTGTCTTTCCGTCCACTAGAAGGACATCGATTGTCTTCATTGGAGACTTTAAGTTAAAGAATAATCCAGGCAATGGTACAAAGGGATAATACAAATCATAATCCCCTGTCAGTGCTTTAGGAGTGGTTTTCGCATAATTGATTCCTTCCTCCATCACAACGAAAGCAAAAGGAACCCTGTAGGATTCATTTTTATCCGCTTTGTTTCTAAATGTGACCATTCCCTCATACGTACCGGGCTCTGCTGTCTTTGGAGCTGTGATAAAAGCATTTATGTTTTTTGTACTATTTCCTTTCACTTTCACTCTTTTATCGATATTTAATACTACGCCATTTTCTGATGCGTCTTTTGAACCCCTAAATTCGGTTTGGAATTCAATGTCAACGTCAAAAATTTTCGTGTGTTTCTCTGTATTCTTCACCTGGATCGAACGGCTTTCAATAAAAGATGCTCCATCTTTAATGGAAAGACCAAAGTTAAGCGCACCCGATGGAGAGTTGATCTCTTTTTCAGCACCATCCATGATCGTGACCGAAGGATTATCGACCATCACACTCGATGTTGCGCTCAAAGCTTCAATAGGATCGACCTGCCCGCTCCCTGCTTCAAATACACTATAATCTTTCTTTAGTGGGTCTGCCGTATTCATTAGGAGTGTTTTGATTTCTTCCGGAGTGTATTCAGGGTTCTGCTCTAATAATAGCGCCGCCACCCCCGCTACATAAGGAGATGCCATGGATGTACCAGACAGTCTCTGATAGGCAGAATCATAGTTATCCAGATAATCGGCACCATTCGCATAAGCCGGTACGGTAGAAAGCACTTGGACTCCTGGAGCCGTTACTTCCGGTTTGATTTCATATTGACTGCGTGAAGGTCCCCGGGAGCTGAAGTCTGCCAGGGTTCCCCCTTCTTGTAAAATAGATCCTGCTTCTGAAAACACCATTTCTGATTGATCTGTCAGACCATCTTTGATTTTCAACCCATCTTGGTTCGTTAGTGAGAATGTTGGAAGATAATGAACAGATTCCCCTAAATAGTAAGGGATATGCCCTTCCTCTTTATTATCATTGAATAATAGGATGGCAGAAGCCCCCGCATTTTTGGCCAGCTTGATTTTTTCCGAAAAGGAAATCGCTCCCCTGGATACAAGCACGGCTTTCCCTTTCATATCTTTCCCTTGATAATCTGCGTTCTGTCCTAGTCCAACATCTACAACCTCAAGGCTTTGTCCATCCCACCCGGACATAGCATCACTAAAATCCTGTGCCATCAAGCGTAATTCTACATCGGCACTTCCGTTACTCAGCGGAACTGTCCCGGTAAATGTATTCACTACTATATCCACATCGTTCGCCCCGACACTCAGTGCCAAGGTTGCTGTTGCCGGGGAGCCAAGGGTTTTCATGCCACTTCCGCTGTTCCCTGCAGCAACCACCGATGTGACTCCTGCCAGCACCGCATTGTTAACAGCGACTGAAGTTGGATAAAGCGGGTCATTGACTTCCGCCCCCAATGATAAGTTGATCACATCCATCCCATCTGAAACAGCACGATCGATTGCCGCAATGATGTCACTGCTCGTTCCTCTCCCGTAAGGTCCCAGCACCCTGTATCCATATAAATCCGCTCCAGGGGCGACACCCTTCACACTAAATTCACTGCCGCTTGTCCCTTGTCCTGCTATGATGCCGGCTACATGAGTACCGTGGAGGGTGTAATAGACACTGCCAGACGCAACTTCCGGTCTTCCTGACTTTTTCCAGTCTTCGTAAGTAGTTTCCATCGGATCAGCATCATCGTCTATGAAATCATATCCGCCTTTGTATGCATCCTTCAAATCGGGATGATTATAGTCGATGCCTGTATCAATGACTCCGACTTTGATTCCCTCACCGGTAAAGCCTTCTGTATGACTCGTTTCCATGTTATGAGACGGGGATGTCATGATCGGCCGTTCGGCTTTCTCCTTTACAGGTTGAATCCCCTCTACTTCCTTGTCACTCCAGATGGCTTTGACAACATCCGAATCCAGTAATTTCTCAATCTCGTTTGCCGGCAGGGACATCGCCACCCCGTTAAATGCCTGTTTATAAGAATGTGTTATTTCATAAGCCGTTTTGCCGGTTTTCTTCTTTCCGATTAAAGCTTCAACGTCTTTCTTAAATTTTTGGTGCGATCTTTCTACTCTCTCATTGGCTTCTGACAACGAAATCGTTTTTCCCATCTTCACACCAGCAGCGACTTCTGTTTTAGCTGTATACTGATGAAATTGTACAATGATATCGGTCATATCATCAGCATCCAACCTAATGGAAGGATCCACCAATAGGCCAGTTTGTTGAGATGTCTCTAATGTATGGAGAGCTTTTCTCTGCTCTTCTGTCAAAGAAGATAGTATATCTTTTGCCTTTTGTTCTTCTGCATCAGCTGTTTCTGAAGAAAAATACGGATTAAGCGGTGAAACAAGCAAGCTTGTCGTAAAGACAACCGCAGCTCCTTTTTTAATTACCGATTGAACGTTCATAGTGTCCCCCTCTACCTTTTCTCTCTATAAAGTTTAGTTTTTTTCACTATCTTTATCGTAATAATATTTAAGTAGAGAGGCTATGGGGTTTTTGTTTAGTACTTTCATCTCATCAATTGTAAAAATATCTTTCAGTTTGAGCGTAATATGAATTTTTTTTAGTAGGATTGAGCTGATAAATTGATATTTAGTTGGGGGAATTTGTTTATAGGAGAGTACTAATAATGAGATGGGTCAACTCCCACTATGTATATTTTCTGGAGTGACCTATTCTAGATAGATGTGCACCCGAAAAAAGGATGGCCCCAAAATAACTTTTGGGGCCATCCTTTTTTCATTTACAAATGAAACCGAGTAATCGTACTCTTCAGTAATTCCGCTTGCTCTTTAAGGTTCAATGCCAATTTCTGTACGTCGCTCATCACAACCGCTTGTTCTCTTGTAGATTCAGACACTTCTTCCGCTCCGGCAGAGGTTTCTTCTGCAATCGCAGCAACCTCCTGGGATTGCTCTGAAGTCAATCGGATGCTTTCCATCTGCTGATCTACAAGGACTGAAATGTTTTGAACCGCGTCCGCCACTTCATGGATCGTTTTCGTCATGGTTTCGATCATTTCATTGGTCTGGGTCCCTTTTTTTGCTTCGGAATTAGCTGAATCGACTTGAGTCTTGATATGTCCAACCACACTGCCAACCTCAGTTTGAATGTTCTTGATGAGTTTTGAAATGCCTTGTACCGCTTTGCCGCTTTCGTCTGCCAGCTTTCGGACTTCCTCGGCGACAACAGCGAATCCCTTACCGTGTTCTCCTGCCCGCGCCGCTTCAATGGAGGCATTCAAGGCGAGAAGATTGGTCTGGTTTGCAATATCCCCGACCAGTTGAATGATCTGCTCAACCTTTTTCGCATTGTCTTCCAATCTGTGCACGGCGTCCAATGAATCTTCATTACCTTTCGCAAGCCGACTGATACCTTCCACCAGGGAATGAATGACTTCCTTGCTCCCTTGAAGCTCCGTCACCATATTCTTGGACATTTGCTCAGATGATTTGGAGTGATTTTGTACTTCCTGCGCGATTCGAATCACATCTTCAACAGATTCAGCCGTCGTTTGAATGGCCGTGGCCGAGCTTTCGGCACCTGCTGAAATTTCGCTGATCGTTTTGGAAATGGAATCCGCTTGAGTGGAAGCTGCTTCCGATGCTCTCGACAGCTCTATCACATTCGAATTTGTTTTGGTGAAATTCTCGTCGATACTCGATACCATGTCGCGGAGGTTATGAAGCATGCGATTGAAGGCCAATGCGAGCGATCGGATTTCATCATCCGACTTCGGCACCTCTACTTCCACCGCAATGTCCCCTCGTGCTGCTTTCAACGCCGCCTGTTCCAAACGCTGAAGTGGCTTGACGATAAATCCTGCCGCAAAGAAAGCCAGCACACCCGACCAGAACACACCCATAACCAGTGTCATGCTCGTAAATAAAAGCTCTTTCATATCAGGTGCAAAAGTAGGCTTGATAAAATAAATAAAAAGTGCACTTGTTGAATACGTCACCACCGCAAGAAGCGTGATAAAGAGAACCAACTTCTTTCTAAGACCCGATTTGTAGCTTCTCTCTTTCCCCATCCTTTTTCTCTCCCTGTCTCGTCCTTATTCCAGCTTTTTCATTAAATCCTCAATCAATGAATCCAACTCTCTGTATGTATTTCTATAGATGTCCACGCTTCCCCCGTAAGGATCCGACACATCCAAGTCAGCAGGATCTTCAAGGACAAACTCCTTTAGTGTGAAGATTTTGTCCGCCACATGTGGATACTGATCCACAATCGCCCGCTTATGATTCGATGTCATCGTAAAAATATAGGAAGCCCAGTCCAGATTCTCTCTCGAAAGTGAACTCGATTGGTGTCTATGTATTATATCGTTCTCTTTTAGCACTTCTTTAGTCTGAAATGAAGCATCACTTCCATCCATGGCAAAAACCCCTGCAGACTTCACATCAAACTTCTCCGCGCCCTTATGTTTCAAGACCGCCTCCGCCATAGGACTTCGGCACGTATTTCCTGTACAAACAAATAAAATATTCATCACGTCATCCTCCTTACAGCCTATTATAAAATATTTTCCAATCTGCCCATAGCCCATTCACAAAAAAAGAAAAGCGCAGGGGGCTCCCCTGAAGCAACAAGCATAAACGGTAAAACAAAAAAGTCCATCACCATGAGGGACGGACCTTCGTCTATAAAACTCGCAATCTGCATTTAGCGATCTTTTTTACAACGGCAGCAACAGTTTAATCCCAAATGCAAACAAAATACTTCCGCCAAGGGCCTCACTATACGTCCCAAGTACCCCCTGAAATTTCCGTCCTATCAATAAACCGGCCCAAGTCAACACCGTGGCCGCTATTCCAAAACAGAAAAGGGCGATTGCTGTTCTGGCACCGAAAATACCCAGGGTCAGTCCGACTGAAAAGCTGTCCAAGCTGACACTCAAGGCAAAGAGTACCAATCCAAACCCTACTGGAGAAATGAGTGTCGTTTCCTCTTCCTTGAAGCTTGACATAAACATCTGAATCCCTAGAATGATCAAAAGAATTCCACCGGCATAGGCTGCAAAAGACCCGAATTGTTCGGATAAAAATTTTCCCGTCATCATCCCGAGGAGCGGCATCCACACATGAAAGATTCCAACGACTAATCCTATATATAAAATTTGCTTTAATCTCAGCTGAAACATACCCATTCCGATTCCGATCGAAAAGGCATCCATCCCAAGAGCAAATGCCATTAACATCAAGGTAATCAGTTCTCCAATAATTGTTGTCATCTTTGTTTTTCCCCCTCCGGACATGCCTACAGAACAAATGTATGCACGTCCCAGGGAAAATAGAATGAGAAATGGAGTGGAGATTGGGCATTATTGTAAAAACCTTGTTGCTATAGTGAATATTGGTCCTCTCACAAAGAAACCCTACGGTTCTCTCAAACCATAGGGGCAAAACATTATCCTTTCATCACCCGATACCCGGCCGCTTTCTGAAGTCGGTTCATAATCGCTAAACCAACTCCTTCTTCCGGAAACATTTCGGAAAAAATAATATCCACGTTACTTCTATTAAAAGTGCGCAGTGTATCATAAAGATTTTGTGCGACTGTACTCAGGTCTTCTCTTCGACCAACGGATAGAATGACGTCTGCTTGAAAGTCATTCACAAATTCTTCTGTTGTTAACACACCTACTCTGAGACCCTCTTCCTTCTTAATGTCTACTAATTTCTGAAGGTCCGCCCTCGTACCGTCCACTAAATAAACGGGAGCGTCGGGAGCATAGTGCGTATACTTCATACCTGGGGATTTCGGAGCCCCTTTCCCTTCTTTTAATGAGGGATCTACTTCCACCTTACCGACTACTTCTTCCAGCTGTTCTTTCGTGACTCCTCCGGGACGTAAAATAATCGGGCTTGGTCCGGTGCAATCTACAACCGTCGACTCAACGCCTACACCCGTTTCTCCTCCGTCGACCACTCCTGCAATTCGGTCTTCCAAATCATCGATGACATGCTGAGCCGTTGTCGGACTTGGTTTCCCTGAGCGGTTCGCACTTGGAGCCGCAATCGGGAGTCCTGATGCTTCAATGATTGCCAGGGCAACAGGGTGATCAGGCATCCGGATCCCCACGGTCGGTAAACCCGCTGTTACCTTTTCAGAAAATACGTTTTTCTTATTTTTAAAAATAATGGTTAACGGACCCGGCCAAAAAGCATCGATGAGGCTCGCTGCATCCTCAGGAACTTCCGCCACCAATCCTTCCAGCTGATCTCTATTTGATATGTGGACAATCAGTGGGTTATCCGATGGTCTTCCCTTTGCTTCGAAGATTTTCTCCACAGCACAATCTGATTTCGCATTCGCACCCAGACCATAAACCGTCTCTGTCGGGAAGGCCACCACCTCATTCTGTTGAAGAACCTTCGCTGCATCCACAATTTGTGGATAACTTTTATTGTTATCCACATCACTTTCCACAATCCAGTGTTTCATCATTTCCGTCATCCACCTTTTTATTTCAACACTCAAACAGTGTGTATAAATACTGAATTAACAAGCGTTCAACTATCGTACTCTTTTGAAAGTATAAAAGAAACCCCAAAAATTCTCAAGTATTGTCCACAAAACGTTAATAAAATACTACAGACTGTGGATAAACCTGTGGATGGTGTGAATAATTCTGAAAAAAGAGATATTTACGTTAGTGAATGGCACCTTACGTTTTTTGTCGAATTTTACACATAAAAAAACTGAATCATTTCTTAATAAAAATGATTCAGTCTACTAGCAGACTACTATCGCAAAATAGTTTATTGCAGTGGAAATTTGTCGAAACCTCTCATTTCACCCTAAAGATCAAGCCTCATCGCAATGCAGTTATCCACTGTGGATAACTTTTTAGCGTGAACAAAATTCTTCAGTTCATCCACAAAAGGTTCTTTTTCCTGTTGAAAACCTAATAGGTCAAAGAAATTTAGCGACGCTTTCCGATTGGATATTAAGTAAAGGCGCGTAAGTTCTTTCTCTTTCGCCAATTTTAAAATCTCTTGAAATAGAGCAAACAATTCCTCACTTTCAAAAGAAGAAGTCACAACGAGTGAGCGCAGAAGACCGATTTTATCCTGAACTTCGATCCCAAGTGTTCCAATCAACTGCTTCTCTGAGTCTTCCACTACTAAAAAACAATCAACACTATTTTTAATGCCTTCTGTACTTAAACCCGCTTTCGTTAAGAAGGCTACTACTTCATGAATATCTTCCTGTGTTGCCTGGCGAATCACTTTTAACATCATTTCTTCCTCCCTTTTCTATCATCCCCTAGTGTTAATGTATGAGGGAAAGGAGAGAATAGAACAGGTTGTTGTGAAAAAATACTAGAAAGATAGGCATAAAAATAGCTTCATCTCATGGATGAAGCTCTACATTTTACTTATTGAATAATCCTTTGAAAAGATCTACCACGAAGAAGCGGACCTTAACCTCTTCCTCTTCTCCTTCTTCAACGAAGACTGCTTCCGTCTCTGTTTTCACGCTGCTTACTTTTACTAGAAGCTCTTCTTTTGTTTCATCTGCAGCTACTGCTTCTTCCGTCATTTCTGCTTCCACTGCTTCCAGCTCGACTCCTTTATAAGCAATCACATCTTCCATTTCAGTTTCAGGAGATTTCATTTCTTCTACATCCGAATCCATTTCCGAAATCCCATTGACATCTTCCTCATCTTCAGGATCCACTTCGGTGATCTCATTTCCACTGGCTTCTACTTTCGTTTCAAATCCAGGACTTCTTACCGCATTTCCAGTCGAGAAATCAAGGAAGCATAGAGGCGGATAAAGGACACACCACCAGTTCGCTCCTTCTCCTGCACCCAGTGTAATCAACACGGCTTCGTATTCACCTGCCGGGTATAGATACTGACCATATAATTTGGTAGGAAACTCAACTTTTCCAAAATCAATTTTCACCGATTGATCTAAACCTTGCTCAGCGACAACCTCTTCCGCAATTTTCTGCAGCTCTGGTAAACCTGCTTTAATCACTGATTTCGCCTCTTCTTGTGATGTAAGAGTCTCTACCCAATTCGTAATCTCTTTATTTACTTCATCACGAACGAGTCTTTTGACGTTTTGATCCTGTTCCAGATCACTGTTTGCCAGAATCCGAAGTCGAATCGCTTCTTCCGGGATCACCATCGTCTCCTGGGCCGCCATTTCCTGCTTTGGTATATATAAACTTAGAATCGTTCCTAATGATAGAATCAAGATATACAATAACACCGTATGTTTTGTTTTCATTTTTATCTCCCCCTCAGTAAAACAGTCTAGTCAAAAAGGGGAAATCTTAAACTAGTAAAATAACATTTTGGGTGTGGAAATTTGGCCAGGGGGACTTTTTGAAAATAAAATCTTGTTTTTGAAAATATGTGGGCTGTTTTTGAAAATATAACTTCAGTTTTGAAAATAAACATGACGACGAGCAGGTCAGAGCAGAAGCGAGAATCTATATTTATCCAGATCCATTCCAATTTTTCAAAAAAACACCCCCGATCATCACAATCGAAGGCACACTTCCTTATTTTCTTACACAAAACACCATGCGATCTTTCCCATTGATATCATGAACGACTTCCGTTTCCGCGTCCGGGAAGGTCTTGCGCAGCAGATCCGCCACAGTCTCTCCCTGCCCGACGCCGACTTCGAAACCGATCAGACATTTTTCCTTCATCACACGAGGCAACTCATCCATGAAACGTTTATATAAATCATAGCCATCTTCCCCACCGAACAAAGCAAGTTCCGGCTCATGATCGATCACGATATCTGATAGAGTTTCCCGATCCGTCAAGGGAATGTACGGAGGGTTCGATAACAGAATATCCAGCTTCACACCATCTGCGATCAAAGGCTGTAACAGATCCCCTGCGAAAAAACGGACATCCGCCCCGAGCTTCGAGCTATTCTCACCCGCAACCGCCAGTGCTTCATTCGAAATATCGACGGCCATCATCTCAAGAGGCAAGCGCTTCGACTCAAGCTTCAACGTAACGGCAATCGCTCCGCTGCCCGTTCCGACATCGGCAGCCTTAAGAGGAGGGACCGTTTCACCAAATAAATCCTTCATCTTCTCCAGACCATAGTAAATAAGCTCTTCCGTCTCCGGCCTCGGAATCAGCACATGCTCATTCACCACAAACTCCCGACCATAAAACTCCTCAACCCCGATAATATGCTGAATCGGCACCCCGCCTACATGCTCCCGGATCCCATTCTGAAACTCTTCCCAACTCTCTTGAGGGACGGACCTCCGCTGTTCTGCCAGCAGTTGTGACCGTGACATTCCCATTAGATGCCGTAAGTAGATTTCTCCCACATTTTCATCACGGCCATTTTCGACTAAAAAAGAAGAAGCCCATTTCAGGGCTTCAAATACCGTCACCATGACTACTCTTCCAGTCTTTCAAGAAGTTTGGATTGGTCTTCGATAATCAATGCATCGATGACTTCATCCATCTTTCCTTCAAGGATTTGGTCGAGCTTTTGGATCGTCAATCCGATGCGGTGATCCGTGACGCGGTTTTGTGGGAAATTGTACGTACGGATACGTTCGGAACGATCACCTGTACCAACGGCTGATTTACGGTTTGCATCGTATTCAGCTTGAACTTCACGTTGGAATTTATCGTAAACGCGTGCACGTAATACTTTCATTGCCTTCTCTTTGTTCTTGATTTGCGACTTTTCATCCTGACATGAAACGACTACACCTGTCGGCAAGTGAGTCAGACGCACAGCAGACATGGTTGTATTAACACTCTGTCCTCCCGGGCCACTGGATGCGAAGGTATCGACACGGATATCTTTGTCGTGAATATCCACTTCGACCTCTTCCGCTTCTGGCAGGCAGGCCACCGTTGCGGTCGACGTATGAATACGTCCGCCGGATTCTGTTTCAGGTACACGTTGCACCCGGTGTGCTCCGTTTTCGTATTTCATTTTGGAGAATGCGCCATTTCCGTTGATCATAAAGATAATCTCTTTATATCCACCAACACCAGTGGAGTTCGCTTCCATCACTTCGGTCTTCCAGCCTTGCGATTCTGCATAGCGACTGTACATACGGTATAAGTCACCAGCAAACAGGGCTGCTTCATCTCCACCTGCAGCACCACGTACCTCCATGATTACGTTCTTATCATCGTTCGGGTCTTTCGGGATCAATAATATTTTCAGACGGGCTTCCAATGCTTCAATTTGTTCTTCAAGCTCGGAAACTTCTTCTTTCACCATTTCACGCATATCAGCATCAAGCTTATCATCCAACATCGCCTTAGCGTCTTTATACTGTCCAGTAAGTTCTTTATATTCTCGATATGCTTCTACCGTTGCTTGGATGTCTGATTGCTCTTTCGAATAATCTCTTAGCTTCTTTGGGTCATTCACAATTTCTGGATCACTCAATAGTTCATTTAACTTATCATAGCGATCTTCCACTGCTTGTAAACGATCGAACACAGCTATTCACCTCAATTTTAGTCCATAACAGTCTAATTATATTATATGGTGCATGTAAACACAAGGAGGATCGGGATCAGGCAGAAGGCATAAAGTGGTGGATATTATGTAGAAGGCAAGCAGATCAGCATACAGACCTGCTTGCACTTTTTTATCTTTCGGTGATTTTCACATTAACATTGAACCTTGGGATGGCTTTTTCTAATCTCTCTTTTAACATCGCTTCTTCTTTATCCGTCTCAGCCATGCTCATTTCATTCTGTGTATGTGCCGTCACCCACATTTGTTCGCCATTGATCCAGACTTCATCTGGTTCAAAGTTGGAATATTCCCTCACAACCTCACGTGCTTTGTCTTCATACACGCCAGTTGTCGTCGAAGTTGTGCCTGGTGAGTTCGTCAGGTTTGGAAAGTTCGGGTTTTCATTTGTCGTATTTCTGACGCTTCTATCTTGACGATCATTCATATCATCTTTTCGATTATCAATGAATCGTGTACCATTTTGATCCTCGTGCATACCGAATTCTGATTCCTGATTCACTCCACACGCGGTGATTAAAATGAAGAATACGGTAAAGGATAAAGCTAACAGTAGTTTTTTCATGCTTTCACACCTCCTGTTTTTAGGATTTCCTACAGGAAAGTGCTTATGCACTTAAAGTTTGGAGTGCTTCGGGGTAAGTATCGCATTTTCAATAAGTTGAAATGAGCCAAATAAAAAAAGCCCTAAATAAAGGGCTTCATTCACTATTTAAACTTCCTTCACCATATCAGGTGTCACGCTCATTCCAGTTGGAACTTCATGGTGATGACGGCATCTTGGCTCATAAGCTTCAGATGCACCCACAAGGATGATGGGGTCATCATAGCAAGCTGGTTCGCCGTTGATTAATCGTTGCGTTCGACTTGCAGGAGAGCCGCAGACTGCACAAACGGCTTGAAGTTTTGTCACTTGCTCGGCAATGGACATTAAATCAGGCATCGGACCGAATGGTTCTCCGCGGAAATCCTGATCAAGTCCTGCGAGGATGACACGATACCCACTGTTTGCTAATTTTTGGACGACCTCTACAATGCCTTCGTCAAAAAATTGAACCTCATCAATAGCAACTACATCTACCTCAGGATTCAGGTCATCGAGAATCACATTTGAACCCTCGACTGCTTTGGCGATTACAGAGGTACCGTTATGAGATACAACCGATTCATCGCTATAGCGATTATCTAGTTTTGGCTTATACACAGCAATTTCTTGTTTAGCAAATTGAGTGCGTCGTACCCTGCGGATCAGTTCTTCGGATTTCCCTGAGAACATGCTGCCGCAAATGACTTCTACCCAACCCGTTTGTTTCATGACATACACGAAAGCGCCTCTCCTTCCTTATACAATATTCTATAGAAAACAGCCTGACTGTTAGTAAAAACGGACTACTCTTTAGTATAAAGCATTCCTTTATGTACGGGAATAATGCTTGATTTTCAGTAATTTGGCAGAAAAAAAGAGGCACAGCTCAATTGGAACTGCCTCTATTTCTTCAACCATTTGCTTTAAAGAGAATAAAAAACAGGCAAGCATGAAGATCCTTGCCTGTTTTTCTAATAGAAGAGAAGTGACAATCTCATATCTTTATGCCTTACGCACAAAGAAATTTGATATGACCTTCCAGCTCTTCATTATTGTTGTTGATTTTTAAGACCGTATTTTTTGTTGAAACGGTCAACACGTCCACCAGCGTCAGCGAATTTCTGACGTCCTGTGTAGAATGGATGGCATTCAGAACATACCTCAACGCGCATTTCTTCCGCTACAGAACCAGTTTCAAATTCGTTACCGCAAGCACAGCTAACTTTGATCGTGTTGTACTTTGGATGAATTCCTGATTTCATTTCTTTCATCTCCTTCCGCCCTGAATCATCTGAAACAGAGTAATTTATTACGAAGATATATGTGATATGAGCATAAGCATGAGAGTTATAGCCAGCCCCTTACCACATCCAGTTTTTAAAAACACATTGACACTATTATAACAAGGACAAGTAATATTTGCAACCTGAAAAATTGGAAGTTACAGACATCGTTCCAATCATTCGATTACTAGATTAACGCTTCTTCGACTCTTCTGTCAACACATTGAAAAACTCTTCATTCGTCTTCGATTGCTTCAGCTTGCGCATAAGCTTCTCAGCGAAATCAGGCTGATCGGACATCGCTTTACGGATTGCCCATAGCTTTTCAAGATGATCCGGTTTGATCAGAAGTTCTTCTCTACGAGTTCCGGAACGACGGATGTCGATGGCCGGGAAAATACGTCTTTCAGCAAGAGAACGATCAAGATGAAGCTCTAAGTTCCCTGTTCCTTTGAACTCTTCATAAATGACATCGTCCATGCGGGATCCTGTATCCACTAGCGCAGTAGCGAGAACTGTCAAGCTTCCGCCTTCTTCAATGTTACGTGCAGCACCGAAGAATCGTTTCGGACGGTGGAACGCCGCAGGATCAATACCTCCGGATAGCGTTCGTCCACTTGGAGGGATGACCAGGTTATAAGCACGGGCTAAACGAGTGATACTATCCATCAGAATGATCACATCACGTTTGTGCTCCACTAAACGCATCGCGCGCTCAAGAACAAGTTCTGCCACTTTGATGTGATTTTCCGGTACTTCATCAAATGTAGAGCTTACGACTTCTGCTTCTACAGAACGTTCGATATCCGTTACTTCCTCTGGACGCTCATCGATCAGAAGAATGATTAATTCCGCTTCAGGATGATTCGTTGTGATCGAGTTTGCGATCTCTTTGATCAGCATCGTCTTACCGGCTTTAGGTGGCGCAACGACTAAACCACGTTGTCCAAAACCGACAGGCGCGATAAGGTCCATGATGCGCGTTGAGATTTTGTTCGGTGTTGTTTCAAGTTTCATTTGACGGTCAGGATATAAAGGCGTGAGACCTGGGAAATGGACACGTTCTTTCGCGGATTCCGGTTCTTCTCCATTGACCATTTCAACATGAAGCAGTCCGAAATAACGTTCGTTTTCCTTCGGAGGACGCACTTTCCCTGATACTTTATCCCCGTTACGAAGGTCGAAACGGCGGATTTGTGATGCAGAAATATAAATATCCTCAGAGCTTGGTGAATAATTGATCGGTCTTAAGAAACCGAAGCCCTCTGATTGGATGATTTCAAGAACACCTTCCATAAAGAAGAAGCCTTCTTGTTCTGCACGAACTTTAAGGATAGCGAAAATCAATTCTTTTTTTGTTAATTTACTATAATAAGAAACTTTGTATTGTTTGGCTAGCTCGTAAAGCTCTTTAAGCTTCATATTTTCTAAGCTAGAGATTGTTAACTCTTCCATCATGACACCACGCTTTATTAATTTGTCCTACCTAAAATAAATAAAAAGAAGGGTAGATTTTTCTAAAAATGAAGAAATATGTTGAAGCATAAACTAATAGAAAAAATGCTGAAGATAAAAACCTTATCTATTGTAACCATACTTTTAATCAAGAATCAATGACTGGGTAAAAAAAGGAAGGTAATTTTGTAGATAGGCAGCATTTCTTCACCTATGAAGAAAAAAAGTGAGTGATAAGAGTAGTCATGGGCAGAATGGTAAGACACTCTGCCCATCCCTCATCTCTTATAAGAAGAGTTTGTTTCTCTCTCTATGTTTCAATGTCTATTTATTATTTCATAACCAGGTTTGGCTTTTTCTGAAGACTGTGACGGCCGTCTATGAAGCGGACGGTTCCAGACTTCGCACGCATAACGACGGAATGAGTCAAACCGTATGTTCCTTTAAGCTGAACACCTCTTAACAGTTCCCCGTCCGTTACACCTGTTGCTGCAAAGATCGCATCATCACCGCATACGAGGTCTTCCATTCGAAGGATCTTGTCCACATCCAGCCCCATGCTGATACAGCGCTGCAGTTCGGCATCGTTCTGTGGTAAAAGCTTTCCTTGGATTTCTCCACCTAAGCATTTCAACGCAACGGCAGCAAGTACCCCCTCTGGAGCACCGCCGGAACCGAATAAAATATCGACACCCGTATGATCGAATGCTGTATTCATAGCTCCTGCTACATCACCATCATTGATCAGCTTGATACGGGCTCCCGCCTCTCTCAGCTGCTGAATGATATGCTCATGACGAGGACGATTCAAGACGGTTGCAACTACGTCTTCGATGTCTTTGTTCTTTGCTTTTGCAACGGCCTTTAGATTATCGATCACAGAAGCGTTAATATCAATTTCCCCAACTGCTTCTGGTCCTACTGCGATTTTATCCATATACATATCCGGTGCGTTCAGTAGGTTTCCGTGGTCTGCCACCGCGAGTACCGCCAGTGCATTCCAGCCTCCGGAAGCAACGATATTCGTTCCTTCCAACGGATCAACGGCCACATCTACACGCGGACCATAGCCTGTCCCTAGTTTCTCACCGATATAAAGCATTGGAGCTTCATCCATTTCACCTTCACCGATGACAACTGTTCCCTTCATCGGTACTGTATCGAATACATCGCGCATAGCAGAGGTTGCAGCATCATCTGCTTCATCCTTCTTACCGCGACCCATCCAGCGAGCCGATGCAAGGGCAGCCCCCTCTGTTACTCGAACAAGCTCCATTGATAAACTTCTTTCCATGTATATAGCCTCCCGTATTCCCTTTTGTTTTACAATATTCTTTAATTGTATAACATATTAACAGATTTATTGTAACACATTAAAGAGGGTGGAGAGATTTTTTTTCGAAAAAAGTAGGACACAATGGTTCATATAGTCGAAAAAGAACTGGTCATATTGGAAATATTTAAGGAAATTAACAAAAAGCGAGTAGTTGTTGATTTCCACTCCAGGGTGCTTGCTTTCCGCGGGGCGGGCGGTGAGCCTCCGCTTTTCTTACTTTCCCGCTTCTCCCGCAGGAGTCGAGCACCCTTCCGTTCCAATCAACTTAGTTTTAAATGTTTTACCATTACTCCTAGTGGAAACAACCTTCTATGCAATAGTACAGCTTTAAGAATCTATGACTTCATCTGCTCCAATTCTTCCGCTGACATTTTTTCACGCCAGATTGTCGCTCCTAGGCCTTCGAGCTTGGCAACGAGGTCGCTGTAGCCGCGGTCGATATGCTCGAGACCGGTCACTTCTGTGATTCCTTCTGCCATTAGGCCGGCGATGACAAGGGCCGCTCCTGCGCGCAGATCACTTGCTTTCACTTTGGCGCCTTGTAATTGTACAGGTCCATTGACGATGGCCGAGCGACCTTCCACCTTGATCGTCGCATTCATTCTTCTCAGTTCATCGATATGCTTGAAGCGGGCTGAATAGATGGTGTCTGTTACGACAGCGGAACCTTCTGCCCGGTTCAATAATGTGGTAAACGGCTGCTGCAGATCTGTCGGGAACCCTGGGTACACCAGTGTTTTCACGTCAACGGATTTGAGCTTGTCCGCTCTGCCGATATAGATTTGATCGTCGTTTGTTTCAACAGGAACGCCCATCTCACGGAGCTTGGCAATGACAGATTCCATATGTAATGGGATAACGTTGTCAACAAGCACACCTTTCCCGACTGCTGCTGCAAGAATCATGAACGTTCCAGCTTCTATCCGGTCAGGGATGATTGTATGACGGCAGCCGTGAAGCTCGTCTACACCATCAATGCGGATCACATCGGTTCCTGCCCCTTTGATCTTCGCACCCATATTACTTAGTAATGTAGCTACGTCGATGATCTCAGGTTCTTTTGCCGCATTTTCAATAATCGTTCTGCCTTTTGCCCGTACAGCGGCAAGCATAATATTAATGGTTGCCCCTACACTGACAACGTCAAGGTAGATACGGGCACCCTTTAATTCATCGGCGCGTAAATATATCGCACCTTGTTCATTCGTCACTTCTGCTCCAAGAGCCTCGAAGCCCTTGATGTGTTGATCAATCGGACGCGGGCCAAGATGACATCCACCCGGTAATCCGATGACCGCTTTTTTGAATCGTCCAAGCATCGCTCCCATTAAATAATAGGAAGCACGAAGCTTCTTCACCTTTCCGCTCGGTAAAGGCATGGACACCATTTGGCTTGGATCTACACTCATATCCCCATCTTCCAACGTGACTGAACCACCGATCTCTTCTAATAGATCTTTCAGTGTCCGTACATCAGAGATGTCTGGTAACCCTTCGATTGTGACTGGTGAATCAGCAAGAATGGTTGCCGGGATCAAGGCTACCGCACTATTTTTGGCCCCACTGACTTTAATGGTTCCTTCAAGGGGATAACCTCCTGCAATTTTTAGCTTTTCCATATTAAACTCCCTTCCACTGTTCGTTGACGAAGAAGCCCCATGGCTGTAAGACTCCGCACACCAAGAACAAAAAGGATTATTTTTCCAATAGAAGACGTTCTAAGAAGTATTGTCTACTAGTGTATACATAATTCGTCAAAACATGTATAGGATAATCGAATTTTTTTAGGTTAGACCGATTGACCTAAGATTAGCGGTTGTTCCAATCATTCAGAAACGCTTCAATTCCTTTATCCGTCAGCGGATGATGGAACAATTGCTTCAACACTTTCAGAGGCACTGTCGCAATATGCGCTCCTCTTAAGGCAGCTTCAGTAATATGCTGAGGGTGACGGGTTGAAGCTGCAATGATTTCTGTTTCCAAACCATGAATCGCAAAGATTTCAGCGATCTTGGATACAAGCTCAAGACCATCATGACCGATATCATCTAATCTTCCTAAAAAAGGCGAAACATACGTCGCTCCAGCACGAGCCGCTAAAAGCGCTTGGTTCGCACTAAAAATCAGCGTGACATTTGTCTTAATTCCTTCTTTAGCAAAAGTAGATGTCGCTTTCAGGCCATCCGGCGTCATTGGAAGCTTAACCGTAATGTTAGGTGCGATCTTAGCAAGCTCCCTGCCCTCTTTGATCATTCCTTCAGCATCTGTCGCGATGACTTCAGCGCTTACAGAACCAGGAACTAAATCTGTGATTTCTTTTAATCGATCTTCAAATGTTACGTTTTTTTCTTTCGCGACAAGCGACGGATTCGTTGTCACTCCTGAAAGAATACCCCATTCAAATGCTTCTTGAATTTCACTCATGTTTGCTGTGTCTATGAAAAATTTCATTCACTATACCCCATTTTCGACAAAATTTTCAATCATCTTTTAATGAACGGAAGGGACTGACCCAAAAAGGTATCAACCCTCTCCTGGTGCCAGTCCCATCCTACCGCTTCATTCTTTTTCTACCACATAAGGAATGTCCGTAATCTATCACGAAGGACTTTCCAAACATTACCTATCTATTACGCTTGGTTAGAAGAACCAAATTCGCGCATTTTTCCAGCAACTGTCGCTTTGATCGCTTCACGAGCCGGCCCCATGTATTTACGTGGATCATATACTTCAGTGTCAGCTGCAAGCACTTCACGTACTGCTTTAGCTGAAGCAATTTGGTTTTCAGTGTTTACGTTGATTTTAGCAGTTCCGTAAGAAATCGCTTTTTGGATATCTTTTGTAGGAATTCCAGTACCACCGTGAAGTACTAGAGGTACTCCAGTCGCCGCACCGATTTCTTCCATTTCTTTGAATCCAAGATTTGGTTCACCTTTGTAAGGACCGTGAACAGAACCAAGTGCAGGTGCAAGTGTATCAATACCAGTGCGTTCCACTAATTCTTGACACTCTTTTGGATCTGCATAGATAACGCCATCTGCTACTACGTCATCCTCTTGTCCACCAACAGTTCCAAGCTCAGCTTCAACAGAAACACCTTTAGAGTGGGCATATTCAACCACTTTAGAAGTGATTTCAATGTTCTCCTCAAAAGGACCGTGAGAAGCGTCGATCATAACAGAAGTAAATCCTGCATCTATTGCTTCTTTACATTTGTCATAGCTTGAACCGTGGTCCAAGTGGATCGCAACAGGTACTGTGATGTTTAAGTCTTCCATAAGACCTTCAACCATTTTCACAACTGTTTTGAAGCCGCTCATGTAACGCGCTGCCCCTTCAGAAACACCAAGGATGACAGGTGATTTTTCTTCTTCAGCCGCTTGTAGGATCGCTTGAGTGAACTCAAGGTTATTCAGGTTGAATTGACCTACCGCATAGCTGTTTTCTTTTGCTTGAATTAGCATGTCTTTCATTGAAACTAAAGGCATAGTAATTTCCTCCTTTTATTCAGTCAGTGAGCCATTCTAGTAGAAATGGCGGTGTTATTTATAGCACCATGTGACATTGTTTACAATTTCACTTGTATCATACCAAAACAGAATTGATTTTACCAACTGAAGAGGCGAATTGTTAAAAATACTACTATTTTCACTATTCAAATAATACCATTAAGCTGGAATATATTGTTTTACCGCCTGTCTGATGTCGTCGATATCAAACGGCTTCGCAAAATGAGTAAGCGCTCCCAAATCCTTTGCTTCCTGAATCATATCCAATTCTCCGTACGCTGTCATAATAATGACGCGGATATCTGCATCCTTCTGCTTCATTCTCTTCAGGATTTCGATCCCATCCATACCCGGAATCTTCATATCCAGCAAAACCAAATCAGGGGAATGCTGATCTACAATTTCAAGCGCCTGGATTCCGTTCGCTGCCTGAAATGTTTGGTAGCCTTCCTTTTGTAACACTTCATTTAATAGAATCCTAATACCAAATTGATCGTCTACAATAAGAATTTTCTCATTCATCCATCCCAATCCCCTTCATTATTAAAGTAAGTTATGTATTACTAAGCAAAATAACCGGCTAATAATTGTATATTTATTACTAATTCTCTTTTTCCTGTAAAAAATCCTGCTTCTTATCAAGATTTTACTTAAGACCTTTTCCCCCTTTATAATAAGCGTTACGATGACAAATGTCGAAGCTAAATATATAAGGAGAGTTCATTCTATGATAAAAATGTTTACAACACAGTTAACTGGACTGTTCAAACGCATTTATGATAAGCAGGAATTCGAAATTGAAGACGGTGCCCGCCTGCTTGCCCAAGCTGCCATCGGGCAGGGGAATATTTACATTGCAGGTCACGGGGAGATGGAAGCCGTCACAGCCGAGGCTTTGTTTGGTGCTGAACCTCTTCCTTCTGCTAAAAGATATAATGGTTCTACCCAACTGACGGAAGCTGATCGTGTATTAGTCGTCAGCCGCTTTTCAACTGATGAGGATGCTGTGGAGTTAGGGAAAAAACTGGCTGATGAAGGTGTGCCATTCGTGGCTGTCTCTGGATTGGTAGAGGGTGCAGAGAATCTGTTGGACTTAGCCGATGTTCACTTAGATACGAAAGTGATCAAAGGCATGCTTCCAGGCGATGAAATCGGTGAGCGTGTAAGCTTCCCTTCCAGCATGGCTGCCCTTTATCTTTATTTTGCGCTGGGGTTTGTGATCCGTGAGATGTTGGAGGAGTATGAGGAGTAATCCTCAACCAAAAAAAAGAGAGGCATCCAAATAGGGCGCCTCTCTTACAAACTTCAAGCCCCCCGCACCTTCTTGGCATGCACATACGTCACTGCCAATGCCAATACCAGTACGCTTCCTTTAATAATTTCAAATGCATAGTATGGTAGATTCATCATCGTCAATCCATTCAGCAGGACCCCTATCAACGCTGCCCCAAAGAAGGTGCCGAGGATATTCGGTTTTCCTGCGCCCAAGACGGAGAAGCCGACAAACACAGCGGCGACTGCTTCCATGAGGAGCGGGCCACCGGCATCCATCTGTCCTGATCCGACCCGGGCTGTGAACAGGATTCCTCCAATCGATGCGAATACACCTGAGAGAACGTAGGCAATCAACTTCACCCGGGTCACCCTGACACCTGATAAGCGTGACGCTTCTGCGTTACCCCCTGTCATATACAAAATGCGCCCCCATCTCGTGAAATGCATGATCACATAGACGATTCCGACCAACACGAGCATGATCCATACCGGTACCGGCAATCCGAGCCACTTTCCCTGGCCGATCCAGAGGAACGCTTCTGAAAATTCCCCCGGGGCTGTCCCGCCAGTTGTCATCGGCATATGATTGTAGATCGAGTACCCTTCCGTATACGTCCGATGAACACCTGAAATAATATACATGGCCCCTAATGTAGCAAGCAAATCCGGAATTCCAAATTTAACGATCAACAGCGAATTGAATAACCCGACTCCCGCTCCCACCAACAATGGAACAAGGAGCACGATCCACAACGGCGCTTCATACCAGACCATCAATGAAGCCGTCACAACGGTAGACAGGGAAACCGTCGATCCCACTGAAAGGTCAAAGCCATCGACGACGAGAGTAAAGGTTACCCCTAATGCCACTAATGTGACGATGGAAATCGAGCGGAGAATGTCTGATAGATTTCCATAGGTGAAGAAAAATGGATTATATAAGCTGAAAAATAGTAGAATCGCGGCCATCAACACGATGGCCCCGTATTTAAATAGTAAGTCGAGTATCTTGCCTTTCATGCGCTTGGATCCCTCCTGAAGCATAAAACAATATGAGTTCTTGAGTTGCTTCTTCTTTTGTCAGTTCTTTGACGATCCGGCCATCATACATGACGAGTATCCGGTCCGAGATCGCCAGGATTTCTTGTATTTCACAGGAAAAGTAGAGAATACCCTTCTCTTTTTCTGCAAGGGATTGAATCAGGGAAAATATCTCTTTCTTCGCTCCCACGTCCACGCCCTTCGTCGGTTCATCAAATAAAAACACCGAAGCTTCATCGGACAGCCATTTCCCTATTGAAACCTTCTGCTGGTTTCCTCCGCTTAAAAAGTTGGCCTGGATTCTTTCATGAGCGGTTTTAATTCCAAGGGATCGGATTTTTTCACGGGCCAGCTCACGTTCTTTGCGACCGTTGATCCATAACCAGTTGGAGACTTTTCTTAAAGAAGGAAAGCTAAGGTTGTGCTGAACGGTTTCATGAATGAACAACCCTTCTTTTCGTCTTTCTTCCGGAACAAGTGCCAGACCATTTTGAACCGCATCCCGGGGAGAGTGAATCCTCAGCTTCTTTCCTCCCAGAAAATAGTCACCCGATTCTACCTGAGAGGCTCCGAATAAGGCTTTGGCAAGCTCGGTTTTTCCCGCTCCCACAAGCCCGACCACTCCGACTACTTCTCCTGCCTTAACGGATAAATGGATATCCTTCACCTTTTGTCCGTCTTCGAGCCCCCTCACTTCGTAAAGCGTTTCACCGATCGGCAGCGTTCTTTTCTGAAACTCTTCTCTATATGTTCCTCCAAGCATGGCTTCAATGATCTTGTGAGAGGTTGTTTGTTGTGTTCCAAACGTTCCAATGGTCTCTCCGTCTCTCATGACCGTGATGCGATCGGAAAGCTGAAATACTTCCGGGAGCCTGTGAGAGATGAAAATGACCCCTACTCTCTCTTTCTTTAAATCTTCTATGACTCGGAATAACTTTTCCGTCTCAGAAGAACTTAAAGGTGCCGTTGGTTCATCCAAAATCAATACTTTCGCTTGTTGAAGCAGGCTTCTGGCAATGAGCACCAGCTGCTTTTCAGCGAGACTTAAGTGTGACGCAGGCTGACCGAGGGGAATGGTTTCTGCCCCGATGCGTCTAAGCGCCTCCGACGCTTCTTTCTTTAATGACTTTTTAGTAATAAAGAAGAAACCTTTTTGTGAGAACTGATCAAGGACGATATTTTCCGCTACAGAAAGTCCAGGGACAATGGCCGTGTCCACTTCCTGGTACACGCAATGGATGCCATGCTCCTTCGCTTCTTTCGGAGATTGATAGTCTCTTTTTTCAGAGTGAAGGATGATGTCTCCGCTGTCCTGCACATAGGCTCCTGATAAAATCTTCATCAGCGTACTTTTCCCAGCACCATTCGCCCCCAAGAGGGCATGGACCTCCCCCTCTTTCACATCGAAGCTTGCATTCTTTAGGGCTTTCACTCCTGAGAAGGTTTTATTGATATTGATCATTTCTAACAGTGGAGACGTCATCTCTTTTAACTCCTTTCTACTCTTTGAACGATCCTTCAAGCGTTTTTAATTCATCTGTATAGCCTTGCTCACTTGCTCCCCAGCCATCTACATGCTCGTGTAATTGATCTGTGGTAATCGTTTCTTCAGGCAATGCTTCTTTTTCAATAAATACCGGCTCAAGCTTTACTTTCTCAGGCGTTTCCTCGCCATTTAGCTTTTGATATAAAAACCGGACCTGCACGCGTCCGATATCTTTCGGATCAACGGCTGCCGATGCCACCCACGGGCTTCCATCTTTTTGAATGATTTGCAGGTCTTCATCACTCATGTCGATTCCATATACTTTGATTTCATCTCTCCCTGCCGCTTCGATTGCCCGAACGGCGCCTTTTGCAAATTCATCCCAAGCAGCCCAAACAGCATCGATGTCACCTTTGTTCGGATACTGTTTCAATATGGCCTCCATTTGAGCCTGTGTATCCAGTGCTGTATTCTGAGTAGCCGCTCCAAATGCCGCCACCTCTTTAATATCAGGATTTTTTTCTAAAAACTCCTGATAGGCTACTTGGCGTCTTTCCATCGGGGCAAAGCCTGCAACCCAAATTTTCACGATCTCACCCTTACCGCCAATCTCATCTGAAAGCTTCGTCAAGGTTTGTTCAGCCATTTGCTGATCACCCTGTTCGAGGACCGTCACCTCTTCTGAAGCAACATCCGCATCGAATACGACAACCGGAATGTTTTGTTCCTTCGCTTTTTCCACCCCTGATTGCAGTGCTTCTTTCGTTCCATGATCGATGAGGATCCCATCAAACTTTTGATTGATGGCCGCATCCAGGTTAGAAGACATTTTTGCCAGGTCCCCTTCAGACGTAAATACTTGAATCTTGCCCCCAAACTTCTCTACCTGCTCTTTGACACCTTCTATGTATTGAGCGGAAAATGTCCCTAAATTGATTTGCATAATAAGGGCGATCTTTTTATTGGCCAATGGATGATCAGATGTTGCTTCCTTCTTCTCTCCACTGTCTGCGTCCGCTTCCTGGGATACCTTTGGCTGACAAGCGACTAAACTGAAAATAAGTGCGAGTAATACGAATAATGATGCCGTTTTTTTCATCTTTCTTTTCTCCTCCCGAGGTGATATGCCTCAATTTTTTAAAATATTCTTTTCATAAAAGATATTTGTTGTTTTAAAACCGGGATCTGCAAAGGCTCTGTCAACCAGTATGTGCTGGATGGTGAGGGGAACCGCTCCGCTTGCAGCTAGCGTACGGCCGAGCCTCCTCATCTTCGCTTCCGGGGTCTCGGCACGCCCGTTTTTCCGCAGGAGTCTACGCAGTTCCCCTCACCATCTATAAGAGATTTCCGTGACAGAGCTCAGTATTGACAGAGCAATCTAAAGGAAAGTATCCCTACTTTAAAGCTATTATCGACCTCCGTACACCTGGAGCGGAAATCAATCAGCACTTTCCCTTTAAAAGCAACAAAGTTCACAAAACATTCTTTGCAAATAAAAAAACCCCTTTTCCCAAGAGAAAAGAGGTTTATGTATAAATAAACGTACTCTTATCACTCAGGAAATTCTTCCTGCAGGTCTTAGCACCTTTCCGTCTAAACGGTAGGTTGCCGGGCGTCATCGGGCCAGTCCCTCTGCCAACTCTTTATAAGAGATTATGAAATTTGGTATAGTTCGCATGCTATAAACGATATGTTAACGATATGCGGGAATATTGTCAATATTCTTTTTTGGAAAATTTTATAGATGAGATAAAAGAGGAGTTCGTGAAAATTGTCGTTATTTGTAGAATGGTCGATAAATTCCGATTCCCCTTAAAAATCGGCCACCCCCACCCTAAAAAAAACCGCCCTCCCAAACCTGGGAGAGCAGTTACATAATCAAATCTTATTTCTCACCATACGCAAGTGACGCTTCCACGAAGTCTCTGAATAGAGGCTGCGGGCGTGTCGGGCGTGAAGTGAATTCAGGATGGAATTGAGATGCGACGAACCATGGGTGATCGCTTAGCTCGATGATTTCCACAAGACGGCCATCAGGGCTTGTGCCTGAGAAGATGAAGCCGGCTTTTTCCATTTGCTCACGGTAGTGATTGTTGAATTCGAAGCGGTGGCGGTGACGCTCATAAACCACTTCTCCGTCGTAGGCCGCATAGGCTTTTGAACCTTTTGTCAGCTTACATGGGTATAGTCCAAGACGCAGTGTCCCACCAAGATCTTCGATATCCTTTTGTTCTGGTAAAAGGTCGATGACAGGGTATGGCGTTTCAGGATTTAACTCAGCAGAGTGAGCTCCTTCCAATCCAAGAACATTACGTGCGTATTCTACAGATGCCAGCTGCATACCAAGGCAGATTCCGAGGAAAGGTACCTTGTTTTCACGGGCATATTGAGTCGCAGCGATTTTCCCTTCTACTCCACGGTCACCGAAGCCACCTGGTACAAGGATTCCATCTACATCTGCCAGTTTTTCTGCTACATTTGCGTTGTCGATCAGCTCAGAGTTCAACCATCTTACTTCGATGTCGCTATCGAAATGGTAGCCTGCGTGACGAAGGGCTTCCACTACTGAGATATACGCATCCTGCAGTTCAACATACTTCCCTACCAGGGCGATTCTTGTTTTACGGGACAGGTTTTTCACTCTATCAACGAGTTCATTCCACTCGGTCATGTCTGCTTCGTGGCAATTAAGCTTCAAGTGCTGACATGTGATTTCATCAAGCTTTTGATCCTGTAGTGCAAGTGGTACAGAGTATAGTGTATCTGCGTCCATTGCTTCGATTACAGCATTTTTATCAATATCACAGAATAACGCGATTTTGTCTTTCATGTCTTGAGTCATTGGCATTTCTGTACGCACGACGATGACATTTGGCTGTATACCAAGACTGCGAAGCTCTTTTACGCTATGCTGAGTCGGTTTTGTTTTCATTTCACCAGCTGCCTTGATGTAAGGTACAAGTGTACAGTGGATATACATCACATTGTCACGGCCTACATCGCTCTTGATCTGGCGAATGGCTTCAAGGAATGGCAGAGATTCGATATCCCCTACTGTTCCGCCGATTTCCGTGATTACGACATCTGAATTGGTTTCGCGTCCGGCACGGTATACGCGCTCTTTGATTTCATTCGTGATGTGTGGGATAACTTGTACCGTTCCACCAAGATAATCACCGCGACGCTCTTTCTTCAGTACAGTTGAATAGATTTTACCCGTTGTCACAGAGCTGTATTTCGTTAAGTTTATATCAACGAAACGCTCGTAGTGACCTAAGTCAAGATCCGTTTCTGCACCATCATCGGTTACGAATACTTCACCGTGCTGATATGGACTCATCGTTCCTGGATCCACGTTGATGTATGGATCAAACTTCTGGATCGTGACGCTCACTCCACGGTTTTTCAATAGTCTACCAAGGGACGCTGCTGTGATCCCTTTCCCTAGTGACGACACTACGCCGCCTGTTACGAAAATATACTTAGTCATGTATATGTCCCCCTTCAAAGTAAGTTTGGTTCAAAAAAAGTAGAGGGTGTCTCCTATGTATTCATGTCATGAATTTATCTTGTTCAAAGAAGGACAAGTCCATTCTCATAAAATAAATTCATCTGCATAAACCGCTAAAAGACAGCCTCTTATTATCAATATACATAAAAATGTAAGGGGTTTTGAAAAGATAGATCCTCCACACATAAGGTTTAGGTAAAACCCTATTATGTCAAAGCTTTCTTCTTACAAAAATAAAAAACGCCCCGCTTACAAACATGTAAGGGGAGCGTGATATACGTTATTCGTCCCTTTTTAGGGAGCCCAAATAAAATACTACCTTCCTGTGAGGAAGAAGTCAAGCACTGAATAAGAATAGAATTTTCAATCATTTTGAGCATATTAAAAAGCTCCCCGAAGGCAAAATACCTTTTGGGGAGCAGCCATTCCAGTCGAAGAGATTACTTCTCTTCCTCATCTTCTTCTAACTCTTCTTCTTCTTCGTCTTCATCATCATCTACTTCATCAAATTCATCGATTTCGAGTTCATCATCGTCTTCATCGATGTCCAGATCTTCGTCTTCATCGTCAACGGCATCCACATCGTCGTCGTCATCCGTCAGATCGTCGTCATCGTCCGTGTCATCAAGGTCATCGTAATCAAGATCTTCATCGTCCAGATCATCGAAATCATCCAGATCCAGATCTTCATCGTCTTTTTTCTTCGCTTTTTTCTTTTTGCTGGATTTCATTGTTGGAACGGTTTCTTCCTCGATTTGATCAACCGGATACCATTCTCTTAATCCCCAACGATTATCACCCATGGCAATAAAGCGTCCATCGATATTCAGGTCCGTATAGAATTGAAGTAAACGGCTGCGAACCTCTTTATCAGAGATTTCAAGCAAACCTTTAATTTCTTTGACTACTTCTTCGAATGCCATTGCTTGCTTTTTCTCTACTAAAATTTCATGTGCCAACTCAATAAATGATGTTTGACGTAATTCTTCTTTGGATAACTGCTTAAGACTCAATTTACGCACTTCCTTTCTCTATTTCACACTCTACTAAGTAGAGTAAAAAAGGGCAAAAATTCTCCATTATCAATTCTAACCATATTAATCATTATAAACAATATAAAAGACTTTATGCTATAGCTATCTAGTTTTTCTCGCATTTTTTTCACAACCTGGGGTCAGGATGGCCTCCCACTTTCCCACTCCTCTTCTTTTTCACCGTTTCGGATCACACGGAACGCTTCATAGAAAAGATAGAAAGAGAGTAGAAAAAAAGGAATCGCCCCTAATTGCAATTGATATAGAAATACAGCTGCGAATATGATGATGGTCAATAGTATATAACGAAAAATGGTCTTCACAGTCTCACATCCAAACGTATATATCGTTCTTATCCATTCACCTGTCTGATAATTCTCATTATAAAGGAAATGATACCCGACTACTATTAAGATCGTGTTAAAAATTGGTTGATTTTGTTTAAAGGATAGACTGTTTATGGACTTTTTAAACATATTTCGTTATGTGTGCAAGGTTGTTAATACGTTTATTGATACCCCTGCTATAGAGGCACCTAGAAAAAGAGACCACTGCATCACCACAGTAGTCTCTTTTTCTTCTATGTTGTTACATATTACGACGGTATTGCCCGCCTACTTCGTAGAGGGCTCGTGTGATTTGGCCAAGACTGGCTACTTTCACGGTTTCCATGAGTTCTTCAAAGATGTTTCCTCCGTTCACTGCTGCTTGTTTTAAGCGGGTCAGTGCTTCTTCGGATTTGTCTTTGTGTTGTGATTGGAAGTCTCGCAGGTTATGAATTTGTGTTTCTTTCTCTTCCTTCGTTGCACGTGCAAGTTCCATACTGTCCATTTGTTCCTCTGAAGGCGGGGTTGGATTCAGGTACGTGTTCACTCCCACGATCGGAAGTTCCCCGGAATGCTTTTTCATTTCGTAGTACATGGATTCCTCTTGGATTTTCCCCCGTTGATACTGGGTTTCCATCGATCCAAGTACGCCGCCTCGATCATTCAGGCGATCAAATTCTGTCAGAACCATTTCCTCCACTAGATCGGTCAGCTCTTCTGCGATGAATGATCCTTGAAGCGGATTTTCATTTTTCGAAAGTCCGTGTTCTTTCGTGATGATCATCTGAATCGCCATGGCACGACGGACCGATTCCTCTGTAGGTGTCGTGATGGCTTCATCATAAGCATTGGTATGCAGGGAGTTACAGTTATCCTGCAGGGCCATCAAGGCTTGAAGCGTCGTACGGATATCGTTGAAGTCAATCTCCTGGGCATGAAGGGAGCGACCTGATGTTTGAATATGATACTTCAACTTTTGACTTCTTTCATTGGCACCATATTTATCCCGCATCACCGTTGACCAAATGCGGCGGGCCACACGTCCGATCACTGTATACTCGGGATCGAGTCCGTTCGAGAAGAAGAACGATAAATTTGGTGCAAACGCATTGATGTCCATTCCGCGACTTAAATAGTATTCAACGTACGTGAACCCGTTCGCCAATGTGAAGGCAAGTTGTGAAATCGGATTGGCTCCCGCTTCCGCGATATGATAGCCGGAAATCGATACAGAGTAATAGTTTCTTACTTTGTGATCGATGAAGTACTGCTGAATGTCACCCATCATGCGAAGGGCAAATTCAGTCGAGAAGATACACGTGTTTTGTCCCTGATCCTCTTTTAATATATCGGCTTGCACGGTTCCACGAACGACTTGCAGCGTTTGTTCCTTTACTTCCATATACTCTTCCACCGTCAGCACACGGCCAAGCTCTTCTTCTTTCATACGGATCTGCTGATCGATCGCCGTGTTCATATACATAGCCAGAATGATCGGGGCAGGTCCATTGATCGTCATGGAAACGGACGTAGAAGGAGCACATAAATCAAAGCCGGCATATAGCTTTTTCATATCCTCAAGTGTACAAATGCTTACGCCGCTCTCCCCTACTTTTCCGTAGATGTCCGGACGGTGATCCGGATCTTCACCATATAACGTTACAGAATCAAACGCTGTACTCAGGCGTTTCGCGTCATCATCTTTAGATAGATAGTGGAAACGGCGGTTCGTCCGTTCAGGAGTCCCTTCACCGGCAAACTGACGCTTCGGATCTTCCCCTTTTCGTTTAAAAGGAAATACTCCTGCTGTATAAGGGAATGAGCCTGGAACATTTTCTTTGTATACCCAATCCAAAATTTGACCATAGTCCCTGTATTTCGGAAGGGATACTTTCGGAATATCGAGACCCGACAAGCTCTTTGTCTTCAATTCAGTGACAATTTCTTTATCACGGACTTTCGTGATGAACTGATCTTTGCTGTAGGTTTCTTTTAACCCATCCCATTTTTGTAAAATCTGTTTCGATTCAGCTGTTAATTTATTTTCGACTTCTTCTTTTAATGTTTGAAGGGAAGTGACGACTCCATCATTCGTTTCTTTTTCGTTGACCGCTTCGATTGCCCCTTCAAGCTGGAACAGTCGGCGGGCAAGGTTCACTTGCTCTTCTGCTTTTTTGTGATAGTTACGGACGGTTTCCGCGATTTCACGCAGATAATAACGACGGTTATTTGGGATGATGACGTTTTGTTTTTCCACATCGACGTCCTTGGAGAAGCTTGTTTTCCAGTCCAGCTCCATTTTCTTATTCACGGTTTCCACGATCGCAGCAAATAGTGCATTCGTTCCTGGGTCGTTGAACTGGCTGGCAATCGTCCCGTATACGGGCATGTCATCTAAGTCTTTATCAAAAAGTAAGTGGCTGCGCTGATACTGTTTCTGCACCTGACGTCTTGCATCCTCGGAGCCTTTGCGCTCAAATTTATTGATGACGATGAGGTCGGCAAAATCGATCATATCGATTTTCTCAAGCTGTGAGGGAGCACCGAACTCACTTGTCATGACGTACATGGACATGTCACAGATTTCAGCGATTTCCGCATCCCCCTGCCCGATTCCGCTCGTTTCGACCACGATCAAGTCATAGCCTGCTGCTTTGACCACATTGATCGCATCTTTGATGGCCAGTGAAAGCTCCGTTTTGGATCCACGGGTTGCAAGGCTTCGCATATAGACACGAGGATTGAAGATCGCGTTCATACGGATACGGTCCCCTAGAAGGGCTCCGCCCGTTTTTTGTTTCGTAGGATCGATGGATAGTATCGCGATCTTCTTTTCAGGAAGCTCGTTTATGAAACGACGGATCAGTTCATCCGTCAGGGAGCTCTTCCCTGCTCCACCTGTTCCTGTGATCCCCAGAACAGGAACTTTTTTCGCTAAGTTCTTTATTTCAGAAAAAACGGTTTGGGCCGTCGCCGCCACTTCTTCATTCGCTCCGACTTGATATTCAGCGAGTGAAATCAGCTTGGAGATCGTGTTTACATTACCAGAAGAAAGCTTTTCAACCTCTTGATTCACGCTTCCTTTAATCGTTGGAAAATCACATTCCTCGATCATGTTGTTGATCATTCCTTGAAGACCATGCTTTCGACCGTCTTCAGGTGAGAAGATGCGGGCAATGCCGTATTCATGGAGTTCCTTGATTTCACGTGGAATGATCACGCCCCCGCCTCCGCCATAAATGCGGATATGAGACGCTCCCCTTTCTTTCAAAAGATCGTACATGTATTTGAAATATTCAACGTGTCCACCCTGATAAGAGGAAATCGCGATTCCCTGTACATCTTCCTGAATGGCAGCATTGACGACTTCCTCAACGGAGCGATTATGCCCTAAATGGATAACCTCCGCTCCACTTGCCTGGATAATCCGACGCATTATATTGATCGATGCATCATGTCCGTCAAACAGACTCGATGCCGTGACAAAACGAACATGGTGCTTTGGTTTATAAATCTCAACCGTACTCATATTATTCCCCCTGTTCTCCCTTGTTTTTCAAACCCTATGACGCCTGCAAAAGTGAGTTCGATTTGAAGATTGATGTATTCGTCTAGTGTAAAACGCTTCTGAAGTGCCCAGCGACGGAATCCCCACATCTGTCCCTGGACGAATACATTTTGAGCCAGCATATGGATTTGATCTTCATCAAGCTCAAGCTTTCCACTCTTGACACAGCCTATGATGAGATCTTCCACCATCCCCACCATTTCAAGTTCTTTACGCAGTACATATGGAAGGGCGTCCTTAGATAAAGATTTCGCCTCCTGATACATGACCAGGACTTCATCCTGCATCCGGTCCATCACTTGAAAATAGTGAGTAATCCCAAGCCTTAAGCTCTCCAGAGTTCCTTTTCCGACATCCAGCTCCTCAAGCTCCAGCCGGACCTGCTCATAAATGCTGTCACACACTAAATACAAGACATCTTCCTTTGTCCGAATATATTCATATAGCGTTCCGATACTGAATCCGGCGGCCTTTGCGATCTCTCTTGTCGTGGTGCGGTGAAACCCCTTTTGTTTAAATAGAGAGACGGCCCCACGGATCATCTGATCACGCCGCTTTTCTACTAAACGCTCATCCTTAACCGAAGCATGAACTTCCCTCTTCTTATTCAAAACAACCGACCGCCTTTTCTATCCGATTCTCCCATTGACCCCATTTCAAGACCACCTGCCTCATCCCCCAACAAAGCAGAAGGTCATCTATCTCTCTAACTATATCCACTCATACCGGGTCTGGCACCCTAAAGTCGCATGCAATGATACGAACCCCTTTACACCACGAAGCATAGTAGAACCTATCAAGTGCCTGACACGCTTCAGGACGATTAAGAAATTCTCTACAAAAATCCCATTACACCCAGATCCCTACTTCGTCACCATCCGCGAAATAACCAATCTCTGAATCTCCTGCGTCCCCTCATAAATCTGCGTAATCTTCGCATCACGCATATAACGCTCCACCGGATAATCCTTCGTATAACCATACCCACCAAAGATTTGAACCGCTTCCGTTGTCACCTTCATCGCTGTATCCCCGGCCATCAGCTTCGACATCGCCGATTCTTTTCCGTATGGAAGGCCTTCTGACTCTAGCCACGCAGCTTGATAGGTTAATAGACGGGAAGCTTCGATGGACGTTGCCATATCGGCAATCTTAAATGAAATCCCTTGGTTTGCAGCAATCGGCTTCCCGAATTGCTCACGCTCTTTTGCATACACGATAGACGCATCCAGGGCACCTTGGGCAATCCCAACTGCCTGAGCGGCGATTCCATTACGGCCGCCATCAAGAGTCATCATGGCAATTTTGAATCCGTCGCCTTCGTTTCCTAGCATGTTTTCTTTAGGTACCTTGCAGTCTTCGAATACGATCTCAGTCGTTGGCGATGAACGAATCCCGAGCTTCTTTTCTTTCTTTCCGACAGAGAACCCTTCGAAGTCTGCCTCAACGATGAACGCACTCGTTCCACGCTGGCGCTGAGAAGGATCTGTCAAAGCAAATACAATATACGTATCGGCGATCCCACCGTTAGTGATGAAAATTTTCGAGCCGTTCAATACGTAGTGATCTCCTTCTAAACGAGCCGTCGTTTTCATGCCACCAGCGTCTGAACCTGAACCCGGCTCAGTCAGACCGTAAGCACCGATCTTCTCACCTTGGGCCATCGGGCGAAGATATTTCTGCTTTTGCTCTTCTGTACCGAATTTATATACAGGCCATCCCGCTAAAGACGTATGAGCTGAAAGGGTTACCCCCGTAGAAGCACACACTCTTGAAAGCTCTTCAACGGCGATGCAGTATGCGAGGTAGTCACTCCCGATTCCACCGTATTCTTCCGGCCAAGGAATCCCCGTCAATCCAAGCTCGGCCATCTTCTTAAACAAGTCCATATCAAAGCGCTCTTCCTCATCACGCTCTGCAGCAGTCGGCGCTACCTCATTCCGCGCAAAATCACGCACCATTTTACGTATCATTTCATGCTCTTCCGATAATTTAAAATTCATCTCAATTCCTCCTCTTATCATCTATATACCGGGTCTGGCACCCTTACAAGTCAGGCGATGCCACAAACCCCTTTACACCACGAAACATCACTATCAAGATCGGGTGCCTGACGCGCTTTAGAATGCATGCCCAAAGATACTCCGCCAAGACTTCAAGCTACCCCATCCCACTAAACCAACAAATTCTTCCCAATCACCATTCTCTGAATCTCACTCGTACCCTCATAAATCTCCGTCACCTTCGCATCACGGAACAGACGCTCAACTGGATATTCCTTCGTATAACCATATCCTCCGTAAACCTGAATGGCTTCTGTCGAGACTTCCACTGCTGTTTTAGAAGCAAATAACTTTGCCATGCTTGCTTCTTTTCCACAGGAAATGTTGTTTGAGCGAAGATTCGCCGCACGGTACACCAGAAGCTTCGAACCTTCAACAGCCGTCGCCATATCTGCAAGCTTGAATCCGATCCCCTGTTGGGCTGCGATCGGCTTCCCGAATTGCACACGCTCTTTGGCATAAGCGGTGGAATAGTCGAAAGCCGCTTCAGCGATTCCCAATGCCTGGGCTGCAATCCCGATCCTGCCTACATCCAGATTCGCCATGGCAATCTTGAAGCCTTCCCCTTCTTGACCCAGAAGGTTTTCAGCCGGGACTTTCATATCTTCAAACGTCAACTGAACCGTTCTCGAACCGTGGAGACCCATTTTATGTTCGTCTTTTCCAATCACAAGGCCCGGTGTATCTTTCTCTACGATGAAGGCTGATACTCCCCGACTCCCTTTTGACTGGTCCGTTGCGGCAAAGACAATATACGTATCTGCTTCGCCACCATTTGTAATAAATACTTTTGAGCCATTTAATACATAGTGATCGTCACGTTTTTCGGCTTTCGTTTTCAAGCTTTTCGCATCCGACCCAGCACTCGGTTCCGTTAAGCAGAAAGCCCCTAAGTATTCACCTGTCGCTAGCTTTGGAAGGTATTTTTGCTTTTGCTCTTCATTACCGAAATAAAGTATCGGGTTCGTGCCCACCGAAGTATGCACAGACAGAATGACCCCGATGGTTGCGCTTACTTTTGACAACTCATGAATCGCAATTATATACGACGTGAAATCCATCTCGGAGCCGCCATATTTCTCAGGGATCGTGATTCCCATCAGGCCAAGTTCAGCCATTTTATTTAAAATTTCTCTCGGGAATTGTCCTTCTTCCATCTTCTCTACAAACGGCTGAATCTCTGTTTCAGCAAAATCCCGTACCATCTTTCTCATCATCTGTTGCTCTTCCGTAAATCGTAACTCCATGAATGGTTCCTCCCTGATGTTCGTCGTTGTTACTCGTATGAATAGAAACCACGGCCTGTTTTTCTACCCAACCAGCCGGCTTTCACATATTTTCTAAGTAGCGGGCATGGGCGATATTTGTCATCACCGAAGCCTTCGTGCAGTGTTTCCATGATGTATAGGCATGTATCAAGCCCGATGAAGTCTGCCAGAGTAAGAGGACCCATTGGGTGATTCATACCGAGCTTCATCACTTCATCAATCGCCTCTTTACTCGCTACCCCTTCATACAGGGTGTAGATCGCTTCGTTGATCATCGGCATCAGGATTCGATTGGAGACGAATCCAGGAAAGTCCTCGACTTCAACCGGAACTTTGTGGAGGGATTTCGTCATGTCTTCGATCACTTGATACACTTCATCCGTCGTCGCAAGTCCGCGAATGATTTCCACCAACTTCATGACCGGTACCGGGTTCATAAAATGCATTCCGATCACTTGCTGGGGACGCTTCGTCGCTGCAGCGATTTCTGTAATCGGCAGTGAAGAAGTGTTAGAAGCAAGGATCGTGTGCTCCGGAGTTATTTCATCCAGTTGAGCAAAGATTTTTGTTTTGATATTCATGTTTTCAACCGCTGCCTCGATGACAAGGTCTACTTGCTTCGCGTCGTGAATATCGGTTGATGCCGTTAAACGGTTCACGGTAGCTGTTTTATCTTCTTCAGACATTCTTCCTTTTTCAACCGAGCGCGTCAGGTTCTTTGTGATCACGCCGATTCCCTTTTGAACAAATTCTGCTTTCAGATCGTTCAGGTAGACGTCGAATCCCGCTTGTGCACACACTTGAGCAATTCCTGATCCCATTTGTCCTGCCCCGATGACCATTACTTTTTTGATGTTCATTATTTTCTCCCCTTTGTTAAAGCTAGTTATCTGGTTGGTTTCGTTTGTAATTGAAGTTGTAGCTGATCATAATTATGCGTACCATTGTTGCGTACCAGGTACAACACTCTCCTACGCCCTACTGCTTCGCCACCTCGATCATAATCGCATCCCCTTGACCGCCACCGCTGCAGATCGATGCAATTCCTACACCGCCTCCGCGACGCTTCAGCTCGTATGCGAGCGTCAGGATGATCCGTGCTCCGCTTGCTCCGATCGGATGACCGAGGGCGACTGCTCCACCGTTTACATTGACTTTTTCAGGATCTAATCCAGCGATTTTCCCGCTTGTCAGGGCCACCGCTGCGAATGCTTCGTTAATTTCAAACAGGTCGATTTCCTCAAGTGATTTGCCTGTTTTCTTCAGCAGCTCATTGATGACGAGTCCCGGTGTTTGCGGGAAGTCCTTTGCTTCGACGGCAATGGCCGTGTGGCCAAGGATGGTGGCCAATGGTTGCTTCCCTTCTTTTATGGCTCTTTCTTCACTCATGAGTACCATGGCTGCCGCACCATCGTTGACCCCCGGTGCGTTACCTGCTGTGATGGTTCCTTCTGATCCGAAGACCGGACCTAATTTGGCCAAAGCCTCGATGGACGTTTCTTTTCGTGGCGCTTCATCTTTATTGACGACAACTGGGTCGCCTTTGCGTTGTGGAACTTCAACCGCTACAATTTCCTCTCCCAGAACGCCTGCTTCTGTCGCTTTCACTGCACGTTCATGGCTTCTAAGTGCCCACTGATCCTGCTCTTCTCTTGATAGTTCAAACTCTTTCGCTGTCTCATTTCCGTACGTTCCCATGTGGACATTGTTGAAGCTGCACGTCAATCCGTCGTGAACCATTAAGTCCTTCACTTGGGAATCACCCATTTTGAAGCCCCAGCGAGCTTTCGGAAGGATGTACGGTGCATTTGACATGGATTCCATTCCGCCTGCCACGATGACTTCACCGTCGCCTGCACGGATGATTTGGTCACCCATTGTCACACTGCGCATTCCTGAAGCACATACTTTGTTGATGGTTTCCGTTTTGACGTTCCACGGTAATCCGGCATGACGGGATGCTTGTCGGGAAGGAATCTGTCCCTGCCCCCCTTGTAAAACAGAACCGAGGATCACTTCCTCTACCTCTTCTCCATTAATGCCTGATCGTTTCAGGGCTTCCTTCACGGCAAAACCGCCAAGCTCTGAAGCTGTAAAACTGCTTAAGCTCCCACCAAATTTACCGAATGGCGTTCTTGCTCCATCTAAAATAACCGTTTTTCCCATCTCAATCGCTCTCCTTTATATCTGAATGATTTGATTCGACAAAAACAAATTGTATACGCTTTCAACAGCACTCAAAAAAATAGAACTTACTGATATTCGACTGAACGCTCGCTCAACCAGTCCCCAAAAGAGAAGGGACAGTTTTTGTCCCTTATATACCTTTATTGTACTTCATATTCGTTTAGAACGTAATGATTTTTTAGAAAGTTTTTATTTTTCTATTAAATTCATTATTGTAGAAAAATAATAGGAGTGAAACGCAGGTAGAGGCTTTTGTTTCACTCCTAGATGTTCAACTACTGAGAAACGGACTTTTCATTATTAAACAGATAATATTCTTTTTACGAAGCAGCCGGCTGATCTTTTTGATCGCCACATACCGCTTTTTCAAGGATTTCTGCCACATCCTGAGTAGAGACGGTTTCTTCTACTTCCTTCGCTTTCGTTCCATCAGATAGCATCGTCAGGCAGTATGGACAACCCGAGCTGATGACCGATGGGCTGACCTCAAGTGCCTGCTCTGTACGCGAAACGTTCACGCGGTGACCTGCGTCTTCTTCCATCCACATGAGTCCTCCACCTGCTCCACAGCACATACCTTTTTCACGGTTACGTTCCATTTCAACCAATTTCACTCCAGAGATCGATTTCAGGATTTCGCGTGGTGGATCGTATACTTCGTTGTAACGTCCCAGGTAACAGGAGTCGTGGAAGGTGATCGTTTCATTCACTTCGTATTTCGGCTTCAGACGCCCTTCTTTTACCAGGTCATATAGAAGCTCTGTATGGTGATACACTTCCGCTTCCAATCCGAAGTCAGGATACTCATTTTTGAAAATGTTATACGCATGCGGATCGATCGTAATAATTTTCTTGATTTCATTCTTTTCGAATTCGGCGATGTTTTGACCTGCAAGCTCCTGGAATAGGAACTCATTACCGAGTCGACGTGGTGTATCACCGGAATTCTTCTCTTTGTTTCCTAAGATCGCGAATTTAACGCCTGCTTCATTCAGCAGCTTGGCAAAGGATAACGCGATTTTTTGGCTGCGGTTATCGAATGAACCCATGGATCCAACCCAGAATAAGTATTCGAAGTCTTCTCCCGCTTTTTTCATTTCTTTCACTGTAGGAATATGAACATCTTCTCTCGCTTCACGCCAGTTTTCACGTTCTTTACGGTTCAGACCCCAAGGATTCCCTTGACGTTCGATATTTTGCATCGCACGCTGTGCATCTGCGTCCATCTTTCCTTCAGTCAGGACCAGGTAACGGCGAAGGTCGATGATTTTATCTACGTGCTCGTTCATGACCGGACATTGGTCTTCACAGTTACGGCACGTCGTACATGCCCAGATTTCTTCTTCTGTGATGACGTCTCCGATCAGGCTTGGACTGTACGCAGCACCGGCAGCCGCTTCTTCTGCTGCTTGAGTGGCACTCGCCATCGCAAGTTGATTTCCTTTGGTGCCATTGAATGCAAATGTAGGCACCCAAGGTTTTTTCTGCGTAACGACGGCACCGTGATTCGTCAGATTATCACGCAGTTTGACGATTAAATCCATTGGGGAAAGCATTTTCCCTGTTCCTGTAGCAGGACACATATTCGTACAACGACCGCATTCCACGCAAGCGTAGAAATCGATCATTTGATGTTGCGTGAACTCTTCAATTTTCCCTACCCCGAAGCTTTCGGCTGACTCGTCTTCAAAGTCGATGGGCTTAAGCTTTCCAGGGTTGTCTAATCGATTAAAGTAGACATTCGCAGGACCAGCGATTAAATGAGCGTGCTTGGATTGTGGAACATATACAAGGAATGCCAGTAAGAATAATAAATGGATCCACCATGCCACATAGAAAATGACGATGGAAGCTGTTTCTCCAATGGCTCCAAGTGCTCCTGCAATGAGTGACGCTACAGGCTCTGTCCAGGCAAGCTCTTCACCGTGCCAGATAAGGCCCATCCCGTTCCCTACAAGAACCGATAGCATTAGTCCCCCGATGAATAAGAGAACCAATCCTGATTTAAATCCTCTTTTCAAACGAACCAGCTTCTCCACATAGCGGCGGTGGAAGGCCCAAACAACCGCTACCAGGATCATGAGTGTGACAATCTCCTGGAAGAACGTGAATCCGGGATATAAAGGTCCCAGTGGCAAGTGACTTCCTGGCGCCAGTCCTTTCCAGATGAAATCGATGGCTCCGAATTGGACTAAAATGAAGCCGTAGAAGAACATGACGTGGATTACTCCACTCTTCTTATCCTTCAAGAGCTTCTTCTGGCCGAAGACGTTGACCACGATCTTCTGGAATCGTTCCTTGAATCGTTGGTCGAACTCCACTTTCTTTCCGAGCTTAATATATTCAATTCTCGTCTTTACTACATACACAAACAGACTAAGTGCGTAAACGGTCACAAGAATAAATGCAACCCAATTGAGAATGAGTAACCCATTCATTGAAAAACACTCCCCCTTCTTTGGTTTGACCCGAACTTCCCCTTTGTTCAAACTTTTACAAACCAAATTAATATTCTGAATAGTTCATATATCCATTATATTATGAATGAGCATTCAGTCAATGGTTTTTACCAAGAAAAATGAAAACCTTTACATGAATGGTCATTCATTCGTCGGGAGTAACCAGGACTTTTTGTACCCCCCATAGGTTTCAATATGAATCATTTAAGGTAAAAGAAGAAAGAGTGCAAAGTAGGTAAGATTTAAGGACATACTAATGCTAATGCAGATGAGAGAGTGATTATATGTGGTGGTTCATCCTACTGTTAATAATAGTTGTTGTCATAGGCTGGTTAATGATCGACTTTAAGCTGGGTAGAAGTCATTTCATCCGGACACGGACAAGAAGAGATTATGAAAAACGAAACAGCGATATCGAATTATTTTCCAGAGGTCCGGAGCTGTTTGATCGAATGTTTAAAGAAATGAAAGAAGCCAAATCTTCCATTCATGTTTTATTCTATATCGTCCAAGATGACCATTTTGCTTTACGGTTTATGGATTTATTGAAGGATAAAGCAAAAGAAGGCGTAGAGGTCCGCTTGTTAATGGATCAGATCGGGAGTCATAACGTCCCTAAATCAAAAGTGAGAATGCTACGTGACGCTGGTGTGGAAGTGGCCTTCTGCCAAAAAGTCAGTTTGCCTTTCTTATTTTTCTCCTCCCAACAGCGGAATCACCGGAAAATCACGGTGATTGACGGCAAGTTTGGATATTTGGGCGGTTATAACGTCGGGAAAGAATATATTGATGAGAATGACAAACCCGAGCTGTCTCCTTGGAGGGATTATCATCTCCGTTTGGATGGTGAAGGCGTTCACGACTTACAAACAGAATTTTGCATCGATTGGTTCAGAGCGACGAAAAAGGATCTGAAAGACGAAACGAAATACTTTCCTCCAGCCGAAAAAGGAAGCATCCCACATCAGATTTTTCCGACAGAAGGGGTGAATATCGAGGATTTCTTCAAGAAGTTCATCGATGAAGCCAAGGAGGAAGTCATCATTGGGAGTCCTTATTTCATCCCCACCCCGATTTTAATGGGGGCATTATGTGATGCATTGGAGCGTGGCGTCATTGTAAGGATCATCATTCCAAATAATGCCGATCATATGTTGGTGAAGGAAGCCGCATTCCCTTATTTTAGAACCTTACTGGCTAGAGGGGCAAAGGTGTATCAATTTATGAACGGGTTTTACCATGCGAAGGTAATGATCGTAGACGATCATTTCTGTGATTTAGGAACGGCCAATTTTGATAAAAGAAGCTTTTTTATCAATCTTGAAATTAATAACCTTATATTCGACAAAGAGTTCATTCACACATTGAAAAATGAGATGACGAAGGATATGGACGCTTCGGATATACTAAGCGTCAGTGACCTCGATTCTGTTTCCATATTTACTCGTATAAAGGAACGTGTCGCTTCATCCATTTCCATTTTACTTTAGGGGGGAAATCACATGAAAATCCGATTGGGATTTGTTGCTAACTCCCTCTCCTTGTGGGACGCGAGCCCTGCCAAAACCATGACCTTCAAACGATATACTGAGCTTCCGAAAGAGGAACGAATGGATCGTTTGAAGGAAGTAACAAAATTAAACCTGGAACATACGAAACGTATTCTGTATCTGTGTGCAGCTCACGAAATTGAACTGTACCGACTATCAAGCTCACTTGTTCCGTTAGCTACTCATCCGGAAGTAGAATGGGACTTCTATACCCCCTTTAAAGACGAATGGAAAGAGCTTGGGGATCTAATCAAGAAGTTTGGGATCAGGGCAAGCTTTCACCCCAATCAATTCACTTTATTCACCAGTCCCAAGCAGCATGTCACTGACAACGCCGTAAAGGATATGGTTTATCATTATCGCATGCTTGAATATATGGGGATTGAGGATAGCTCTGTCATTAACATTCATATCGGTGGAAGCTATGGTGATAAGGAAGAAACGCTTGTACGCTTTTATGAGAATTTGAAAAGCCTCCCGACTGATGTGAAAGAAATCATGACCCTGGAGAACGACGACAAAACCTATACGGTAGAAGAAACATTAGGTGTTTGTCAAAGAGAAAACATCCCCATGGTCCTTGATATCCACCATCACGAGGCCAACCTTAGTGAAAAGCCATTAGGAGATTATCTTGAAGCGATTTTTGCCACCTGGGAAAAGAGAGATCTCGTTCCAAAAATACATATTTCCTCGCCGAAATCGGACAAAGCATTCCGCTCTCACGCTGATTTGGTGGATGCAGGCTTTGTAGAAGGATTTTTCAAAACACTCAAGACGTTCGATCAGGACGTTGACTTTATGATTGAGGCAAAGCATAAAGATCTGGCCATGTTGAAGCTGATAGAGGATCTATCGACGATTCGGGGAGTGAAAAGGATTAGTGGCGGGGCTTTGGAATGGTAGAGAAAAGATGAACACGTTGTTGTTCGTCTTTTTTGTTTTGTCTATTTTAAGATCCGGTAACTTTTATGGTCGTTGGAAGCTACCGGACATGGAATCGATTCCTATGTAAATTTCATTTAAAGACCGATTCGATCCAAGGCTGAATGGCTGTGAAGGCTTTAAACCCAAGATAAATGCCTACGATTCCTGCAATCCCGGCCAAGGCTGGTGGTGCCGGAATGGGGAGCTTGAATAGGGCAAAAATAAAACCAACCAGGAAACCGGTCACAATCGCTAAAATAACTGTTTTCATAACATCCTCCTGAACAATATGTCTACTTTTATTATACGTTAAAGCTGAAGAAATATAAGAAAAAGGTCCACCCCGAGGGACGGACCTTTTTCATCTATCGTCATTACATTTTTTCCGGAGCAGCAACTCCGATTAATGCAAGAGCGTTTTGTAATGTGACTCGAACCACTTTTACAAGAGCCAGACGAGCCGTTGTAAGTTCACGGTTTTCTTCATCCAGAACCTTATTGGCATTGTAGAAGCTATGGAAAGCTGATGCCAGGTCGTTAATGTAGTTCGCCACTCGGTGAGGTGTACGTTTCTCAGCAGCATCGGCAACCATTTGTGGGAATTCACCTAATTTTTTCAGTAAATCCACTTCTTTTTCAGTACCGATCAGCTTTAAGTCGATCTTGTCTTCTGAAGAGAGTCCTTGCTCCTCTGCTTGACGAAGAATGCTGCAAATACGCGCGTGGGCATATTGAGCATAGTACACTGGATTTTCATTAGACTGTGAAACCGCTAAGTCCAAATCAAAGTCCATATGCGTATCGGCACTTCTCATGGCAAAGAAATAACGGACTGCATCAAGGCCGACCTCTTCAACAAGCTCACGTAAAGTGACTGCTTTACCTGTACGTTTACTCATCTTCATCTTCTCACCATTTTTATAAAGGTGAACAAGTTGAATCACTTCTACTTCTAATTTCTCACGGTCAAAACCAAGTGCCTCAATCGCCGCTTTCATACGAGGGATGTATCCGTGGTGGTCAGCACCCCAGATATTGATCAGCACATCGTGTCCGCGTTCGAATTTGTCCTGGTGATAGGAAATATCCGGGGTCAAGTACGTGTACGTCCCATCATTCTTGATCAGAACACGGTCTTTGTCATCCCCAAGTTCAGTCGAACGGAACCAGGTCGCGCCGTCTTCTTCATAAACGTGACCATTGTCTTTTAGTGTTTTTAGCGCAGCGTCAATTTTACCGTTTTCGTAGAGTGACGTTTCAGAGTACCACACGTTGAATGGCACACGGAACATTTCCAGGTCCTTTTGAAGCTTCGCCATTTCGATCTTCAGTCCGTACTCACGGAAGAACTTGTAGCGCTCTTCGTCGCTTACTTCCGCATATTTCGAACCGAATTCTTCCGCTAGTTTCTTCCCGATTCCGATGATGTCCGCCCCGTGATATCCATCTTCAGGCATCGCTTTGTCTTCTCCAAGAGCTTGGAAATAACGGGCCTCGACGGAAACAGCCAGGTTATGGATTTGGTTTCCTGCATCATTGATGTAGTATTCACGCGTTACTTTATAGCCTGCTTTTTCAAGAACGTTACATAGGGAATCACCTACAGCCGCTCCACGGGCATGTCCAAGGTGAAGGTCACCTGTCGGGTTGGCAGATACAAACTCCACGTTCACTCTCTCGCCATTCCCCGCATTTGATTGACCATATTCCTGGTCTTGATCAAGAATCAATGGAATCAAATCGGTCAGGTATTCATTGTTCATGTAGAAGTTAATGAACCCAGGTCCTGCGATCTCCATTTTTTCAATGGATGCTTTGGACTGGTCGAAGTTCGCCATAATGTCCTCTGCAATCATGCGCGGTGCCTTTTTTGCTACGCGTGCAAGCTGCATCGCCATATTGGTAGAGTAATCACCATGGGATTTTTCTTTCGGGATTTCTAGGATAACATCAGGAATCTGATCCTCTGTTGCGAGTCCCGCTTTCAGAACTGCTGCTTTGATTTCGGATTTCAGGTTTTCTTGTACTTTTTCGACAATATTCATGCGTCTATGCTTCCTCCTTATAGTGAATGGACATAACATAATCCCCTACTGGACTGTCTTGCATTTTTAACTCGTAAGAAAGGTTGAAATCCCCTTCCAGTTTAGAGTCACTTTGTGTATGTGAAAGTTTTTTTGTTTTGGTTGTAAGTAAGAGAGTACCCATCTGGCTTTCATAAGAACCATTTTGTTCCTCCCGTTCGTTAAAGGCCATTCTCATTTTCACTGCACCGCTTCTGAGAATGAGAGCTTGTTGATCCGAGACTTTAACGATCGTATGGGTGGTTCCTTCCTCTTGCACCTCATCGTACTTCAGGAAAACGGCATCTCCTTTTTCATAGTATCGACCAAATGATACCAGTTCAAAAGAGTCACTTTCCTCTCCTATTGTGATTTTGGTTTTCAAGTGAACTTTGACAGGGGTGTAATCCGTTTTTGCCGTCAAACCACTCACATCCTTTTCTATATTAGGGTCCGATCAAGTGATAGGTCCGTCCCTCTTTTAGACGTCCCTTCCTTCTAACTAATTAAGTATAAGAAGTATTGTGGGAAATTGCAATGGAACACTGGGAGTTTTCATATTGCGGAGTGGATGTAAGCGGATTTATGGTAAAAGAAGAGCCCCTTCCGACAATCAGAAGAGGCTGTGCTGTTTATTTTACCCAACCAAGGAGCATTTCACGAATCAGCTTACTTGCTGTATTGGCTGTTTGCTCTGATGGATCATAGATCGGGGCAACTTCCACAAGGTCTGCTCCTACCACATTTACGTCAGAGTGAGCGATGGCATGGATCGATGCCAGTAATTCTTTAGACGTAATCCCACCGCAATCCACGGTTCCTGTTCCAGGAGCATGGGCAGGGTCTAGTACATCGATATCGATCGTCACGTACACAGGACGCCCTGCAAGCTGCGGAAGAATTTCCTTCAACGGCTCAAGTACTTCAAATTTCGAGATATGCATACCGTTTTCTTTCGCCCATTGGAATTCCTCTTTCATCCCGGAACGGATTCCGAATGAATAGACATTTTTCGGCCCGATATGCTCGGCGATCTTGCGGATCGGAGTGGAGTGGGATAATGGCTCTCCTTCATACTCTTCACGAAGATCGGTATGAGCGTCCATATGAATGATCGCAAGGTCCGGATATTTCTTAGCGACTGCTTTCATGACCGGCCATGATACCAAGTGCTCCCCACCCATTCCGAACGGGATTTTTCCGTCTCCAAGAAGACCGTCGATATAGTCTTCAATCATATCGATGCTTCGCTGCGGGTTACCGAATGGCAATGGAATATCCCCGGCATCAAAGAATTTCACTTCTTCAAGCTCGCGGTCGAGATACGCACTGTACTCCTCCAAACCGATCGACACTTCACGAATACGGGCCGGACCAAAACGGGAACCGGGACGGTAGCTAACCGTCCAATCCATCGGCATACCGTAAAGAACGACCTGGCTGTCTTTATAAGAAGGATGACTTTTAATAAACACATTACCTGAATAAGCCTCATCAAAACGCATATTCTTCAACCTCTCTTTTTAGAGGGACGGACCTCTAGGAGGTGCATAGCACCTCCTGAGGCCCGTCCCTATTGAATTTGTACTATTTTCATTGAAATTTGAGGTCCGTCCCTCAAATTTTCTTTATTTCGTCAGGTCTTTAACGAATTTAGGAAGGGCGAATGCTGCTTTGTGCAGTTCTGGTGTGTAGTATTTTGTTTCGATATCATGGAAACGATCTTCCGGCACTTCAATTGGATCGTGCTTTTTCGAACCGATCGTGAATGCCCATAGTCCGCTTGGGTATGTCGGGATATTTGCAGTGTACAAACGTGTAATCGGGAAGATCTCTTTTACATCACTTTGTACTTGGCGGATCAGATCCGCTTTGAACCAAGGATTATCACATTGAGCGACAAAGATTCCGTCTTCTTTCAATGCTTTCGAAATCCCTGCATAGAAACCTTTTGTGAATAGGTTTACAGCTGGCCCAACCGGCTCAGTTGAGTCTACCATGATGACGTCATATTCGTTTTCACTTTTCGCGATGTGCATGAAGCCATCGTCCACTTGTACGTCAACGCGCTCGTTTTCCAATTCTCCGGCAATCTCCGGCAGATACTTCTTAGAGTACTCGATCACTTTTCCGTCGATTTCAACAAGTACCGCTTTCTTCACGCTTGGGTGCTTTAATACTTCACGGATTACGCCACCGTCTCCGCCACCGACAACTAATACCTTCTCAGGATTAGGGTGTGTGAATAACGGAACGTGAGCTACCATTTCATGATAGACGAACTCGTCTTTTTGGCTTGTCATCACCATTCCATCCAAGAATAGCATGTTACCCCACTCTTCTGTCTCTGCCATTTCAAGATATTGAAAATCCGTTTGCTCTGTATGTAAAGTCTTCTTGATTTTCATCGTGATTCCGAAGTTTTCTGTTTGTTTTTCTGTGTACCAAAGTCCACTCATTGTTTCAACTTCCCTTCTTGTTTTTTATCGATCTTTCCGCAATTTCCGTTCTTCGCTGTAAAAATCATATACCACTAGTTTGAGTTTTCACACGTTCATCTTAAGGACAAAATAGATCACTCAATCAAGCCAAAGCCTGAAATAACGGGCTTTTCCTTCTATATTGTAAAAACGTCCAAAGCAGACGTCAGTTTTATCCTTCCCTATCATGATAAATACAAACATGAGAAAAAGTATAGTGGAATCTAGCAAAATTTCAAGTGAAATTTTTTCTAAAACTTTGACGTTTAAAAACTCGTAAAACTTTTCATACTAATACTACACGCTAAACATAATGAGGATTTCTATCCAAGTCCACTATATAAAATCCGAGGTCCGTCCCTAGTGAGGGACGGACCTCAGGTAGAGAAAGCAGGGAGAGGTATGGAACTTATTGCTGGAATGGAGAAAACAAAAAAATATGCCAGAGCGGCAGTCGTTGGGGCTTTATTGGTTATGATCCTCTTTCTGGCAGGTCTGATCGGGATTTTAACGTACGCTAAAATTCAGGGACCCCCTCCTCTTGCCGTGCCCCAGTCCACTTTGCTCTACAGCGAGGATGGAAAGGTTATAGGGGAAACCAATACAGGAGAGAAACGCTATTGGGTGGGCCTGAAGGAAATTTCGCCGGCACTCATCGAAGCTACTATTTCGATCGAGGACAAAAGCTTCTATCAGCACTATGGTTTCGACATCAAACGTATGGCGGGAGCAGCACTTGCCGACCTGAAAGCCATGGCAAAGGTGCAAGGAGCCAGTACCATTTCCCAGCAGTATGCTCGTAATCTATTTTTATCTCATGACAAAACATGGAAAAGAAAGATCTCAGAAGCCCTCTACACGATTCGAATCGAAATGAACTATTCGAAGAAAGAAATTCTAGAAGGCTATTTAAATACCATCTATTATGGACATGGTGCTTACGGAGTTGAGGCAGCAAGTCTTTACTATTTTGGTAAGGATGCCAATCAATTGACCGTTGGCGAAGCTGCAATGCTGGCAGGAATCCCCAAAGCGCCAACTTACTATTCACCCGTCGCCAATATGGAGAATGCCAAGAAGCGTCAGGAGCTTATCCTTAAGTCCATGACCGAGGACGGCTTCATTACAGAAGAGCAGCAGACAGTTTCCAAAGCGGCTCCGATTACCATTACTGGCGAGCACGCCCATCAAAAGGCAGAAACGGCGCCATATTTTCAGGACGTTGTAAAAAGTATTCTACGCTCTGACTTAGGTATCGAAGAGCGAACCATCGAAATGGGCGGATTAAAAGTTTACACAACCCTCAAATCCGACCATCAACAAGTAGCCGAAAAAGTAGTGAAGGAACAAATCCCTGATGAGTCTGATATTCAACTGGGCTTTGTATCCATGGATCCTAAGAATGGATTTGTTACAGCGCTTGTTGGTGGAAGAAGCTACGAGGAAAGCCCGTTTAATCGTGCGGTGCAGGCCATCCGGCAGCCTGGATCAACGATTAAGCCTCTCCTTTACTATTCTGCCCTGGAGCAAGGCTTCACTCCTTCAACGACCATGAAGAGTGAGTTAACTTCATTTACATTTGATGACGGAAAAGAGAAATATACACCTCATAACTACAATAACAAATATGCAGGTGATGACATTACCCTCGCTCAGGCCATTGCTCTTTCAGATAATGTTTATGCAGTGAAGACCCACCTTTTCATTGGTCAGGATACCTTAACGAAAACAGCCCAAGAGAAATTCGGATTAACGACAAAGGTAAAAAAGTACCCTTCCTCGGCACTCGGTACATCAGGGGCAAGAGTCATCGATATGGTCAACGCCTACAATATCTTTGCAAACGGCGGCTATAAGGTGAAACCGGTATTCATCACGCGTGTGGAAGACTGGTCCGGTAACGTCATTTACGAAAATACATCCGAGAAAGAACAAGTTTTGGACCCTGATCAAGCGTATGTCATGACACATATGCTGAGTGGAATATTTGATCCAAAGCTCAATGATTACTCAACGGTGACGGGGATCCAGATCCGGAAAGACGCCACCCGTCCCTATGCAGGAAAATCTGGTACAACCAACACAGACAACTGGATGATCGGCTACTCACCTCAGCTTACGGCAGGAGTATGGACAGGATATGATAAAGAAAAAGAAATCTCCCTGGTGGACGATAAATATTTAGCCAAGAAACTATGGGTGAATTTCATGGAGGAAGCCCTGAAAGATGAACCCGTCAAAAACTTCAAACCAACAAAGGGTGTGGTCGGTGTAGCTGTGAATCCCCATAACGGATTACTTGCTACAGAAGACTGTCCCGTGCAGCGCTTCACGTACTTTGTAAAAGGAACAGAACCAACCGAATACTGCCACGAACATCTGGGTGATAATGAAACACCGAAAGAGAAAGCGCCAGCGAAAAAAGAAGAAAAGCCATGGTATGAAAAGGTGAAGGATTGGATTTTTTAACCGAAAAGCGGAGGCGGCTTGGGCAGGCAGAAAAGTCGGTGTTCACAATTTGGCGCAACAAAGTTCGAATGTGGCACAACAAAACCGGAAAGTGGCACAAGTTCATTCGAATGTGCCCCAGCAAACCCTAAAAGTGCCGCAAGTTCGTCCGAATGCGCCGCAACAAATCCAATTCACGCCTACAAATCACGCCAAATCTCTATAAAAAAACAAAAAACGAAAAACCACGGGTTTGTGCGAACCCGTGGTTTTTCATGTCCTAGTTTATGTGCAAACTGTGATTTAAGTGTACTTTTTTTCAAGCGTAAGGGCAAGATGTGAACGACATATTCAAAAAAATGTCATAGTTTGTTCACAAAAGAAATTTTTTCTATCTTTTTAAACTTTTAACGCTTCCTTTAATTCATCTTTTGAGCGTTCCCACATACCCTCATCATGCTTCTTCAAGAATTCGGAAAGAATCCCTTTCGACTTGTCGTCCAATTGATCGAGGACAATTTTCCTTTTAATCGATTTATCCATATTATTCACATGCTCCGGCATGGACTTGTAGCCTCTACGCTTCTCACGGTTCACAACCATTTCACAAGCCGTAACCCCCGCATAATAAGGACCGTTTTCCATACGGTCAATGGTCACCCAGATCAACCAATACGGCTTACCGCCTGCTGAGTCCTCACGGTTATTCGTGAATTTTATCCCTTTTTCGATCGGGCTCCTCGCATGCATCGCTCCGATTTCAATCGTGGCTTCCCCTTCTTCGACATCAATCATTACAGGGGAAACATTATCTAGACTTAATGAGCCTACACCATAGCCACCGTGACCGTCCGTTGGGTCACTTTTGATGATATTAAATCCAATGTTCTTTTTCTTTTCCATGTATCTTCACTCCTTCAAAGTCGACATACCTAGCTAAAGACTGAAAAAACAGTCGTAAAAATCGCACTGAAAGCCTGGTTTGTTGCTGTCATCCCACCTTGTAGCAACGGCCAGATTGTATACTCGTCAAGAGGTGTAATCACGATGATCAGGAATAAAACGACTCCATACTGTTCATACTGAGTCAATTTTGCCCTGATATGATTCGGTGACAGGTCCTCTATGATCCGGTATCCATCCAGCGGAGGGAACGGCAGTAAGTTAAACACAAATAACAACACATTCAGATACACAATCATCTGCAAAAGATCGATGACAAAAGGAGGAACCCCTACTCCACCAGTTACTCCTACAAAAAAATAAAAAAATCCAAATGCAATGAATGCAAGTAAGAAATTACTCAGGGGACCTGCCACTGAAACTAATACCCCTGCCAAACGGGGATTTTTAAACCGGGATCTCATGACCGGCACAGGACGCGCCCAGCCAAACCCCGCAATTAATATTAAAATGGTTCCAAGTGGATCCAGATGTTGAATCGGATTTAATGTGAGTCGTCCTTGATCTTTCGCTGTCGTATCACCAAATTTGTATGCCACAAACGCATGGGCAAACTCATGAACTGTAAAGGCCATGACCAGGGCGATCACCACAAACGGAAGCTCTTCCAACCGAAAGACGGAAAATGACTCAAAAATAGAGCTAAATGTATCCAAAGTATGTACTCCTTTAAAAAATGGTTTACTTTCTTATTCAATAGTATACAGAAAAATTCCTGCATTCATGACAATTCCTATTTCTCATCATAACAAACTTGCTCTCACATCCCCTACCCATTACATTTAATAGGGAGGCAGAATGAACATGCCTACCACCGATTGTACCAAAACAAAAAGCAAGGAGCGAATCATAATGCCTTATATCACAGTAAAAATGCTTGAAGGCCGTTCAGAAGAACAAAAACGCGCCCTCGTCGAAAAAGTAACCGAAGCCGTAAGTGAAACAACAGGGGCACCTGAAGAAAAAATCGTTGTCTTCATTGAAGAAATGACGAAAGGTCACTATGCGGTAGGTGGAAAACGTTTAAGTGATCAATAGAAAAGCGGAAGGGCTTTGCCCAGAGGCGACAAGCATAAGACGAATCCGCACAAAAGGCGCTCTTTGCCTTTTTTGTGGATTTGGCTTATGACCTCGAGCCTCTAAGCCCTGGAGCTGGACATGTAGAAAAGCGGAAGGGGCTCGCTCTGGGGCGACAAGCATAAGACGAGTAACCCGGAAAGGCGTTCTTTGCCTTTTTGGGTTACTTGGCTTATGACCTCGAGCCCCAAGCCCCTGGAGCTGGACATGTAGAAAAGCGGAAGGGGCTTGCTCTGGGGCGACAAGCATAAGACGAGTAACCCGGAAAGGCGTTCTTTGCCTTTTTGGGTTACTTGGCTTATGACCTCGAGCCCCAAGCCCCTGGAGCTGGACATGTAGAAAAGCGGAAGGGCTTTGCCCAGAGGCGACAAGCATAAGGCGAACCTGCCGGAAAGGCGCTCTTTGCCTTTTTGGCCAATTTAGCTTATGACCTCGAGGGACTAGCCGCCGGAGCTGTACAATAGAAAAGCGGAGGCGGCTTGATACCCTATCCAAATTTTACCTGATCCTGCCAAAAAGGGGATCACTCCAAAGAGTGATCCCCATCATTCATATTAAAACGTCCACTATTGGACGATTTTTTTCATTTTTAATCCTTCGATGTATGCGAACGCTTCGTCAATTTCTTCTGTTGTATATTTCTGCTTACTCTTAAGTGTGAATACTTTCTCCACGACTTCTTCTTTTGGAAGGTTATCAAAATATAAGACTGTCGAAACTAGTTCAAGAAAGCGTGCTGATTGAATGTTCATATCGGTCAGGCAATCTCCTAAGCAGGGCATTTCTTTTTCATATATTTGCAGGAAGTCTTCTCCCTCTTTGGTGACGGTGTAGCGGTATTGATAATACCCGCCCTTTTTCTCCTTCACCTCGGAGATGAATCCCATATTGCAGAGCTCTTCCACCCGAAGCGTAAGCTCTTCCGAATACGGACCATAAAAATGGAACTGAAATTTTTCCTGAAACGGGAATTCAAGCTTCTTCGCGATGAAGATCATCTTTTGAAGCTTTTTTCTTCCCACCACTTCACCTGAGGCTAAGAAGGCACTCATTAGTTTTGCATGATCTTTCAACAATGTACGTCATCTCCTACTCCTAGTATTGCGTTTGTAGATCCTCATTGTGTCGCGTCGTTTATGTCAGTTCTAGGATCGTACGTATTTGTCTCTTAATATTTTTCTTCGTTGATTCGTCATATAGTAAATCCACCGGATAATATAATTTATGATCGGTTCGGCGTTTTCCGGAAATGGAATCGACGATATCCGACTGCCTCGATAACTCGCGCAGGTCATCATTTCTCATTAATAAATGAATCGGAAGCCGTTCTTCTTCCTCGCCCGGTCTGTAGAAATCGTATGGAAGGTCTGAAGATGAGTCTACCACTAAATAATAGTCAGGATCGATCCCCGCTTTTTTAAACAGGGTTTCAAGCTCACTGTGCTTCTTATATTCCTTCGCCGGATCAAATTCCACGTACTTAAATAAATTACGGTTCATGAACCGTTCACATAAGTCCCGTAAAATCGGATCCTCTTCTTCCTGCCAAATTTGAAAATAATACATAATGACCGCTTCATCCAGTTTTAAATAATCCTCAAGGGAAACCTCTTCTTCAAACAGGGAGTAAAAATGGATCGGGCTTTGCTTAAAGGAATAAAACTCTTCATGGAGCTCCTTCGCTCTATGTAGAATCTTCGTTAAAATCACTTCTGCACTCCGGGTAACCGGATGGAAATATACCTGCCAGTACATCTGATAGCGGCTCATAATATAGTCTTCCACTGCATGCATTCCGCTTTGTTTGATCACCACTTGGTCTTCACGGGGTCTCATGACACGAAGAATTCTCTCCATATCGAAATGACCGTAGCTGACTCCGGTAAAATAAGCGTCACGCTGCAAATAATCCATTCGGTCCGCATCGATCTGACTTGAAATCAGGCTGACTACCAGTTTGTTCTCATACGTCTTCGCAATCACTTCCGCTACATGCTTCGGAAAATCCGGTCCCACTTTTCTGAGAACCGCATTCACCTCTGTATCTCCTAAAATGATGGCTTGAGTGAAATGCTCGTGATCCAGGTGAAACACTTTTTCAAAGGAATGAGAAAACGGTCCATGCCCAAGATCATGTAATAACGCAGCGCATAGAGACAATAATCGTTCATCCTGGTTCCACTCCGGCCTGCCGGCAAATACATCGTCCACGATTCGGCGGATGATCTCATACACTCCAAGAGAATGATTGAACCGGCTATGTTCCGCACCATGAAAGGTCAGGTAGGTGGTCCCCAGCTGCCTGATCCTGCGAAGTCGTTGAAACTCTTTCGTTCCAATCAAATCCCAAATCACGCGATCCCTTACATGAACATACCGATGAACAGGGTCTTTAAATACTTTTTCTTCATGTAATTTCTGCTTGGCATACTCCATCTTCTACCCTCTTCCTAAACTAGCATATTTCTATTATAGCGACTCTTTTCTTCGTATTCATCTCGAATTTTGTCGAAAAAAATAGGTATTTGGCCTTTGAATGATCAACCGCAAGCGTTCCAAATCCTTCAAAAAAAGTTGGACGCTTGACAAAACCTCTAAATAATAATTCTCTACCCCTTAACTAGTTTCCTTTTCCAAAGAGGCGCAAACCTTTATTTATTTTTATCCATAGAAAAGAAAAAACTCCCTCACTGGAAGTTTTCCTTTATTTCTTTATTTTCTTGATCACTTTCTCCATTAGCTCTTCTTCAGTCAACGCCGCTACAGGACGATTATTCACAAAGGCGAATGTCTTCTTGCGTCCTGGACCACAATAGGATTGACACGCAATATCGATCGGTGCCTCCGGGTCAATTTCTTTTAATTTGGGAATTAAGGTTTTTAGGTTAACGGCCTGACAATCATCGCAAACACGGAATTCGTTTGCCATCTGTCAACAACCCTTTCTATCTATTGAAATGGATTTCATTCGTCGTAAACATCGATTTATAGAATACAGTTTTCTGCAATGTTTTGCAAGAGAACATCGTTTCCAGCTTGTGGGAATCCTCACTTATACAACGAAACTAGCAGACAAAAAATAAATTTAACATATTCGTATAAAAACCTATAAAACTGTCCATCCTTTAACCAACGAATCATTTAAGAAAACTATGGGAGTTGAGATGAAATGATGATGAAAACAAGACAGGATGCCTGGACGGAAGAAAATGATCTATTATTAGCAGAAACGGTCCTTCGTCATGTAAGAGAAGGCAGTACACAATTAAATGCCTTTGAAGAAGTGGGAGACAAACTGAACCGCACATCTGCCGCATGTGGTTTCCGCTGGAACGCAGTGGTGCGTCACCAATACGAGAAAGCTCTTCAACTAGCAAAAAAACAACGCAAGCAGCGCCACCGCATCCTCGGTAAAGATCAGGGCGGCAAGAAGAAGCTTTTATATCAGCCACCTACTCCTTCATTCGAAGATTTAGACGCTATGTCTCTATCAATGTCTGAAGCTGAGGAAGAAATGGAATTCGAGCAATACGAGAACTACGTACCAGAAACGGAACAACTGGGGAAAGAGTCCGAAGAAGCGCCGAACTTTGAAGTGGAAGTAAGCGAAGAACAAGCCTACGTTCCGCAGCAGGCACCTGCAGCTAACCATGTGGTAAAGCCTTCAGGACTAAAGGGTGAAGTGACACTAGAGAAAGTCATTGCGTTCCTGCAAAACCTGGCTCAAACCAACATGAATTCCGACTATGTAAAAATTGAGAATCAGAGATTAAAGCAAGAAATCGCCGAACTCAGAAAAGAAAACAGCGAGCTTGAAAAGAAAGTCAAAGCTCTTGAAAACAATTCCGTCACCATGCAGGAAGATTACGAAACACTTATGCAAATCATGAACCGTGCAAGAAAGCTTGTCCTTTTCGATGAAGACGATGCCAAAGCGCCACGATTCAAAATGGACCGTAACGGAAACTTAGAAAAAGTAGCTGAATAAGCGTGATTCCCAACCAGTGCGTCTATGGGCGTGCTGGTTTTTTGGTTGGGTGGACAATTCTGACACCAACATAAAAAGCCGGACCCCATTCCAACCGAAGTCCAGCCATCCCTTCTATCCCAAAAACTTCTCATTCCGATCAACGACCCTCTGATAATACATTTCATACATTCCGTACTCTTCCCCTTGAAGTGCACTGCTATAAAATTCACCGCTGAACTCTTTTAAAGACTGAAGGAACCTGAGCATCACGTCTTGAATCGATAACTCGACTCCAAGCAGTTCCGATAAAGAAGCCATCACTTCAGGATCAATAACAGGAAACGTAAACTTCGTCGTTCCATCCTTCAAGCCGGTCTCATAAAAACGCTGAATCAGCCTCGCCCGTTCAGAACCGCTTCCATTGACGCAAAGGTACACCTGTACAGCTACTCCATTTCGGATTCTGCGCTGAGAAATGCCCGCAAATTTTTGATCATTGATACTTAAATCATAACTTCCAGGACAGTAGGACTGCGTGATTTCCTTCGCCTCGATCTTCACATCAAAGTCCTTGAACATATCCTTCACAAGTAACCACATGGCATCGTAGCCACGATTAATATCGATCCCTTTTTCTGAATCGGGGAAAACCAATGATAGATTCAATACTCCTTCATCCAATACAACGGCAAGGCCTCCGGAGTTTCTTACGATATATTGATAGCCTTCTTCTTCCAACACCTTCAAGGCATCAGAAAGAAACGGCAGCTTTGTATCCTGAATGCCCAGTACGACCGTATGATGGTGAACCCATGAGCGTGCCGTCGGGTCTGACTGAGCTGCTCCGATCGCCGTGCACAACGTATCATCCATGGCAAACGACTGCAGTGCCCCGAACATCGGTCCCAAGCTTGATTGATCGATCACTCTCCATCTATCTTGACGAAGCAGTGCATATGCTTTTTCCTTATCCATAACGCTTCTCCTTCACTCACAACATGCGAGCTCATTATATCATATAATGGCGGGGTTGCTAAAAAGGGGTGGACAATCCAAGGGGGTTCGCTTTTCGTTTGAGGTTGATTACCTGTTAAAAACTACGGTCATTTTCACAGATGAATATTCCGATATATTTGCCTGTTAAAAAATGAGTGATATTTAACAAGCCAAACGGTAAGTCTCTCCTGGTGCCAGGAACCAATCCAGCACACCCAAACGAAAAAAAGCCGAACCCCAAAAGGATCCGGCTTTCTTCACAACATCTATTAAATTACAGCGCCTGAGCAGCCGTAATCAACGCAAGCTTATACACATCTTCTTCGTTACAGCCGCGTGAAAGATCGTTCACAGGTGCGTTCAGTCCTTGAAGGATTGGGCCGACTGCTTCGAAGTTTCCTAGACGCTGGGCGATTTTGTACCCGATGTTTCCTGCTTCAAGGCTCGGGAATACAAAGACATTCGCGTTACCTTGGATGTCTGCACCCGGTGCTTTTTTCTCTGCTACAGATGGGACGAATGCAGCGTCGAATTGGAATTCACCGTCGACAGTCAGTTCCGGTGCTTTTTCTTTTGCAACGGAAACGGCTTCAACCACTTTTTCCGTTTCAGGTGATTTAGCCGAACCTTTTGTAGAGAAGCTTAGCATTGCTACTCGTGGGTCGATGTCAAACATTTCAGCTGTTTTCGCACTTTCGATCGCGATTTCAGCCAGATCCTGGCTGTCAGGTGAAATGTTGATCGCACAGTCAGCGAATACATACTTCTCTTCTTCACGTACCATGATGAAGACACCGGACGTTTTGCGGACGCCTTCTTTTGTTTTGATGATTTGAAGAGCCGGACGAACCGTATCAGCTGTCGAGTGAGCTGCCCCACTTACAAGACCGTGAGCTTTGCCCGTGTATACAAGCATCGTTCCGAAATAGTTTCCGTCTAATAGGATTCTTTTCGCATCTTCTTCTGATGCTTTTCCTTTACGGCGCTCTACGAATGCCTTCACAAGCTCGTCCATTCCAGGGAATGATGCCGGGTCTACAACGTCACAACCGTCAAGCTTCACACCAAGCTGCTCGGCTTTTGCATTGACTTCATCCACGTTACCGACTACGATCGGTGTCAAGATGCCGTCACTCGCTAAACGGGAGGCTGCTGCCAGAATACGTTCATCTGTACCTTCAGGGAAAACGATTTTTAACTCTTTGCCTTTTACTTTATCTGTTAGTGTTGTAAATAAGTTGCTCAATAGAGGGACCTCCTTGATTTATACATATCCAATCTTAGAATACTCTTCTCATATAGGAATTCAAGGAAAAGGGGAAATGTTATCGGTTTCATAGGAAAAGTCTTTGTTTTCTAATAATTCCTATTTCCTTCTACCCTTTTCTCTACACCCCTAAGCCTATGTAATAATCCACTAAGATAGTGTGTTCCACATATCCCTTGCCTATCCACTATTTGTGCCATTTTATCGACATTGGGTTTTGTATTCTTACTCTAAGGTCAAACTATGATATAGTAAAGTTGGAAAAAGTACTTTAAGGAGTGATTACGTTGGCAGAACCGGCACAAACATTAGATGGTTGGTATTCCCTGCATGATTTTCGCGCGATGGATTGGACTACCTGGAAGATGCTTCCGAGTGAAGAAAGAGCCTCAGCGATTGCTGAATTCCACCGTTTCTTAGATAAGTTAAACAGCACGCAGGATGCAAAAGAAGGAAGTCACGCTCTTTACACCATCGTTGGTCAAAAAGCAGACTTCATGTTCATGATCCTTCGTCCTACGATGGAAGAACTGAATGAGCTGGAAAATGAATTCAACAAGCTGAAAATCGCTGAATTTACGATTCCGACATTCTCTTATGTTTCCGTTGTGGAACTTGGTAACTACATGCCTTCTGAAGGCGATCCTTATGAGAATCCATATGTACAGGAACGTATCTACCCGATCCTTCCGAAAGCGAACCATATTTGCTTCTACCCAATGGACAAGCGTCGCCAGGGGAATGATAACTGGTATATGCTTCCTATGGAAGAGCGTCGTGACATGATGAGAAGTCATGGCATGATCGGTCGTCAATACGCAGGAAAAGTAAAACAGATCATTACTGGTTCTGTCGGTTTTGATGATTATGAGTGGGGTGTTACCTTATTTGCTGATGACGTGCTTCAATTCAAAAAGCTTGTGTACGAAATGCGTTTTGATGAAGTAAGTGCGCGCTACGGCGAATTCGGTACCTTCTACGTAGGTAATCTATTAAAAGAAGAAGCGATTGCGAAATTCCTTCACGTGAACTAAATACACTCTAAACGACAAGCTCTTGCGGCTTGTCGTTTTTTTATGAAAAAGGCGCTTTTCGGAAACATTGTGGTTCAATAAGTTTGGTTGTGCAAGGGCTCTTCAATCAGTGTGCCTGGAACGGACAGGAACGGTCCATTTTTCACACAACCACTCATCTGAATAAAAATGGCCTCTCCCTCATTCAAAAAAACAAACGAATATATTTTTCTCCCCCCACATAGACATGAAATAGTGAGACATATAGCATCTCCTAAAGCGAGGTGGGAATATGGCTGTTATTCCTTATAACGAGAAGGAGGTAAAGCTCCTGGCTCGACTGATGAGGGCTGAAGCCGAAGGAGAAGGACAGCTTGGCATGCTGATGGTAGGGAATGTCGGGGTGAACCGAGTACGATCCGATTGCCTTGACTTCAAGAAATTAGCTTCTCTTCAAGACATGGTGTTTCAAAGTCCAGGTGGATTCGAGGCCACTCAAAAAGGCTACTTCTATCAACGGGCACGACAAAAGGAAATCGATTTAGCAAGAAAGACCATTAAAGGAGGCAGATATCACCCTGCTCAATTCTCCCTATGGTTTTTCAAACCTGCAGGCGACTGTCCTGGTCAATGGTATAACCAGGCAAACTCAGGACGATTCAAATCCCACTGCTTCTATCAACCCACCAGAGGCGATTGTCCAAAAGTATATTAACTTTATTAAAAGGAGGTATTCGGTTTGGCGAATCAACAATCAAACCCGTATATGCAAGGGTATAATCAATCAGCATATAATCCATATGGTCAGTATTACGGTGGAGGGCAAGGTCAGGGCCAGTATTATCCTCAGCAGCAAAGTGGTGGAGGTTATCAAATACCTCCACCGACGAGCGCTCCGGCACCTTCTCAAAATGTTCCTGGAATGCTTCCGATTGAAGAGTCGTATATCGAGAATATTCTCAGGTTGAACAAAGGAAAAGTAGCGACTGTATATACCACGTTTGAAAATAACAAGGAGTGGAACGCAAAGATTTTCAAGGGAATCATCGAAGCGGCAGGCCGTGATCATCTTATCCTGAGTGATCCACAAACCGGGACCAGGTACCTCATCCCAATGATTTATCTAGACTACATTACATTTGATGAAGAAATTGAATATGAATATCCGTTTGGAGCAGGCGGCTCTATGCAAGGCTATTCCCAACGATAAAAAAATACCCTGTAAGGAAATCATTTTCCTTACAGGGTATTTTCATTTTATAATGTTTTCGCTGCAAACATAATCAGAAGCACCCATGCAACTAGGAAGCTCACCCCACCAAGAGGAGTGATCGCTCCAAGTACCTTAATTCCAGATAGACTCAGTACATAAAGGCTTCCTGAGAATAAAATCGTTCCAATCAGCATCAGCCATCCGGACCATGACAGTAAGGATGTAGGTGTCACATTTCCCATGAGGACCCCGACGATGATGATTCCGATGGCGTGGAACATTTGATACAGGACTCCAGTGTTCCATGTGTCAATATACTTCTGAGAGATCTTCCCTTCCAAGGCGTGGGCACCGAAAGCTCCTAAAGCGACAGATAAAAAGGCGTTGATTGCTCCAATGATAATAAATGTTTTCATAATGGTCCTGCTCCTTCTTCACTTAGTGATTAAAAATCGAATAAAGAATTTCCATTCGCTCCATCATCCGTTTCCAGAGGCTCTTCTTTCTGGATGGTGACAGGCTTCTGACTCGGTTGTGATTCCTGTAAATATGGCAATGTTTGTTGAAGTTGAAACGAAGGTGCTGCAGTAGATGCCCCGTGGTTTTCCTCCAACAAAACCTCGCATAGAGCCTTTATTGAATACACATGCTCACGAATTTGCTGTGACTTTTCGGCTGATTTTGCTTTTCCGAGTTCGTTTTCTATTTTCTTTATTAATGATTGATGCGGGATATTCACAATTGATGACTCCTTCCACAAGTCTTCCCGTACATGATTTATCGTTTTACTTAGAGTATGTACTTCCTAGAGATGACCTACATCATTATCCTAATTCTAAATGAAAGATTTCGCAAATATCTTCTCGTCATCATCTCTGTTTAGGCCTGAATTTCAGACAAGGACTCCCCGAGGATTGAAAAACCACCAGTGAAGGCATGGATTTCGTTTTGAACCCGTAGCCTTTACAACCCCGGGGATGAGCCTGCTCCCAGGTGGTATAGAAATAATGACATTGAAAGCAATTTATACGCTTCTCGTTTTTCATTTGGCGCCCCCCTACAAAATAAACCCCTCCATATACGAGGGGCCATCCATTGTTTCACGTGAAACATCCGGTTATTCGATACACCAGTCAATCTCTTTTATCCCTTGTTCCCGTAAAAACTCGTTTGTTTTTGAATATGGTTTACTTCCAAAGAAACCCCGGTGTGCGGATAACGGGCTCGGATGAGGAGCCGTGACGATATAGTGCTTGGAAGAATCAATGAACGACTGCTTCGCCTGAGCAGGTTTCCCCCATAAAATAAACACCATCGGCTTCTCTCGTTCATTCAGGATCGAGATGACATGATCTGTGAATTGTTCCCACCCTTTTCCCCGGTGGGAGTGGGCCTTCCCATCTTGCACGGTTAATACCGTATTTAACAGCAGGACGCCTTGCTCTGCCCATTTCACCAGGGAGCCATGGGCAGGGATCGGGCATCCGATATCATCCTGAAGTTCTTTGTACATATTTCGTAATGACGGAGGAACCTTGACTCCTTTTTTGACAGAAAAGCTTAAGCCTTCTGCCTGATTCGGTCCATGATAAGGATCTTGTCCAAGCAATACAACTTTCACGTCTTCGTACGCTGTGTAATGAAAAGCATTGAAGATATCATGCATAGAAGGATAAGTTGTGTTCGCTTCATATTCCCCTTTAAGCCATTCTCTCAAGGTCTGATAATATTCCATCTGAAGTTCATCTTCCAGAATGTCTGCCCAATCGTTTTGAAAAATCGTCGTCACTGTTAGACATCCTTTCTAGTCCTGAAATTGAATCGTAACGTCATAGCCTAATTGTTCAAAGAAACCCTTCAATGATTTCTCAGCATTTTTCTCCGCGGCTTGAAGCAACCCCTGCTCAACCGCTTCCTGACTGATTTGGTCCTTGGCCACTTCCGCAAGGGCAAACCCTTCGTTCCAGTCCACATCATTTCTGAAAATCCCTTCTACGGAGAAGGTCTTAATGTTCTCAGTATCAATGGAAGGGTCCTGCAGAATCTCAGCACGTGGCAGGGTTAATTGAATTTCTTTCTTCTCTTCATTAACTACTATATTGTCTTCATCGATTCCCTGTAAATCAACCCCTGCCAGGACGGTTCCAGGGACCACCATCAGAAGCTTCCGTTTTGTCCCGGGTAGATCTGTATTGATGTCTTTCCCAAATAATTGATTATCCTCCTGTTCGATTACAGCCTTTACAAATCCTTGAGCCGTCGCCAATGAACTCATTTCTTGAATCCTCTCTACAAAAGCCCCCTTCTCTTCTGTAAAGGTGGATCCGGATAGCCATGAATAGACCCCTATGGATACTCCTCCTACTAATAGGATGAAAAGAAGGAGAATCAACAACACTCTATTTTTCCAAAAGGACAGAACGGATGTTGCTAATTTCCAAGCCGAAAAACGTCTACTGCTTCTATTCTCATACGCCAAAGAGGCACTGGTTTCTCTCTCACTCGCTTTCAAATCTGCTAAAATCGCTTCAATTTCTTGTATTTTCTTGTATTGATTTGTCAAATGCTTCACCTTCCTCTCTTCTATTATAGGAAATAATGTAGAATCTTGGAAACAATTATTCTCCCAAAACCATTTCTATATTATGGAAGTTTTAATTTCCTACAACCGGGAAAAGAAGGGAAAAGACATTAAAATTAAATGGAGGGTATGATCATGTATAAAGTTCAAACTGCTGAAAATGTGGTAGAAGCGAAAAGAGAAATAGAAATGTTTACAAGTGAAGGTTACTCTAAAGATGAAATCTATGTGTTTGCACACGACAAACATCGTTCTGAACACATCACCGAGGCAACCCATACGGAATCCACTGGTATAAAAGAACAGGGAATCATTGAGTCCATGGGTAATCTATTCAACAGCCGCGGAGATGAATTACGGTCGAAAATGAAGTCCGTGGGGATGAACCAGGCAGAAGCGGATGCCTATGAAGAAGAACTGGATAAAGGTAAACTTGTCATCGTCGCTTCCAAAGAAGCAACAAATAATAATGCGAAACCATTCTAAGTATTAACGATTCATTCAATTCCAAAAGACGCCCGAGGAAATCATTCCCGGCGTCTTTTTTTGTAATAGCCAAAAGAATTTGTATTTACCCGCACGTTATTATATTCTTTAGTCAGACTTTTACTTTTACAATTATAACGAGTTACTTTCTTAGGAGGAATGCAACCATGACATTAAAAAAAACCCTTACGATCGCTGGATCCGATACAAGCGGTGGAGCCGGGATCCAAGCCGATCTTAAAACATTCCAGGAGCATGGCGTGTATGGCATGACTGCTCTTACAACGGTTGTTACAATGGATCCGAACAACCATTGGCATCACCAGGTTCATCCACTATCCATTGATACATTGGAAGCACAACTGGAAACGGTTCTTTCTGTCGGAATCGATGCCATGAAAACAGGCATGCTCGGTACAGTTGAAATCATTGAGCTTGCAGCGAAGAAAATAGATGCATTCGGGTTGGATAAAGTCGTCATCGACCCAGTAATGGTATGTAAGGGTGAAGATGAAGTATTAAACCCTGAAACAACGGATGCCATGAGAGAGCATTTGCTCAAGCGTGCCACTGTGGTAACTCCTAACCTATTCGAAGCAGGTCAGCTTGCCGGGTCTGGTCCGATCAAGACCATTGATGAAATGAAGGAAGCCGCAAAGAAAATCCACGATCTTGGGGCGAAAAATGTTGTCATCAAGGGTGGAAAGCAATTACAACACGATAAAGCTCTTGATTTATTCTATGACGGAAACGAATTCACTCTGCTAGAAGAAGAAAAAGTAGAAACGACGTACAACCACGGTGCTGGCTGTACATTCGCAGCAGCCATCACGTCAAACCTTGCAAATGGACAAGACGTGAAAGAAGCGGTACAAAACGCGAAAACATTCGTTACAGCAGCCATCAAACATGGTTTCAAACTGAACGAATACGTAGGTCCTGTCATGCACGGAGCTTACAACCGATTCGAAAAATAATCTTGGACCGGTGCCAGGCACGAAAGAACCATTTTGTGCCTGGCACTTTTTTTGAGGGACGGACCTCTCCTGTCGAATTCCACTCTCTCCTCCTCAATCATACTTTTCGCAATCACTCATGAATTTTAGTAAGATAGTACATAATGGTTAAGAGTCTTTTCTGTATCTAAGGAGGAAAAAAGATGGAACCGATCAAGATTGCTGATGTGCACGGGATCATTACCCAACTTGCCCGTCAGGACGTTTATATACATTTAGAAACTACCAACGGAGCCTATGCTTCTCACTTTAATGAAGGTTTCTTTTCTGCCGGAGCCTATATAAGAAACGCGAAAGTCAACTATGAGCACGGAAAAATCATTGGGGACGGACCTTACCGTGTCGGATTGAAAATTGAGATCGGCTGGATTTATGCTGAAGGACTGACTCATTATGAATTTGATGAACAGGGTCGCCTGTTACTTGCAGGACACGGTGCCGATGGAAAACTTGCCGTTGCCCTTGAAATCAGCCCGACACCTTTTAACTAAACGATATGAACCAACTATAAAAGGAGAGGTCAACATGGAAAAAGAAAGACAAGTACTTGTCATCTTTCCACATCCCGATGATGAAGCATTTGGTGTATCAGGAACCATTTCCACTCACGTAAAAAATGGAACGCCCGTCACCTATGCCTGCCTCACGTTAGGGGAAATGGGAAGAAACTTAGGAAACCCACCTTTCGCAACAAGAGAATCGCTTCCACAGATTCGTAAAAAAGAATTACAAAAAGCGGCCGATGTGATGGGAATCCAGGATTTACGCATGATGGGATACCGGGATAAGACCCTAGAATTCGAAAATGATGAGAAACTTTCAAACATGGTGACAGAGTTAATTGAAGAATTAAACCCTTCACTCATCATCACGTTCTACCCGGACTACTCTGTTCATCCCGATCATGAAGCAACAGCAAGAGCCGTGGTCCGTGCCGTTCGACGCTTGCCAAAAGAATCAAGACCGAAGCTTCACTGCCTTGCTTTCTCAAAGGATTGCGAAGCAGAATTAGGTCAGCCTGATATCCTTGTTGATATCACACCTGTTAAAGATCAAAAAATCGGTGCCATGAAGGCTCACATTTCTCAAACAGCGTGGATGCTGAAGGATTTGGAAAAAGGCATTCAACAAAATGACCCCGAAGCCCTAAAATGGGTGACAGTGGAACGATTTTGGAGTTACCAGTGGGGAAATGACAAAGTAGAATAATGATTATGAAAAGAGTTTGGGCTTTGCTCGAGCTCTTTTTTTATTGTGCTCTTCTAATGGGGAATTTGGTGAATACAATAAATACAACTAATTAATGAGTGATTACTCACTTTACAAGTCACTCTGCATACCTTATATTAAAAGTGAGTAACCACTCACTAACTTATGAAAGGTGTGATTCAATTGAATTCCATCATCCAATTGAACGGGCTGTCCAAGTCATTCGGCTCTCAAGAAGTGTTAAGAAATGTATCTCTTAACATCCCAAGAGGAGATATCTATGGATTATTGGGCCCCTCTGGCTCGGGCAAAACGACGTTGATCAAACTTATGATCGGACTCGAAACCCCATCGACAGGGAGTGTAACCTTCAAAGGGAACAAGCTGAAAGCAAAAGAGCTGTACCCAACCATCGGATATATGGCTCAATCAGATGCCCTATATGATGAGCTGACAGCGAAAGAAAATTTATCTTTCATGGCTTCTCTCTATGGATTAAAGAAAAAGAAACGAAACGAACAAATGGAGAAAGTGATGACGACCGTCGACCTTCTGGATCACCTTCATAAACCTGTTCATCAGTATTCAGGAGGCATGAAAAGAAGACTGTCCCTTGCCATTGCCCTCTTACATGATCCCGAGGTTTTATTTTTGGATGAACCGACCGTTGGGATTGATCCCGTTTTAAGAAAGGAAATATGGGATAGCTTTCAACGTCTTAAGGAAGAAGGCAGAACCCTTATCATTACAACCCATGTGATGGATGAAGCAGAAAGATGCGACCGGTTAGGTCTATTACAGCATGGAGAAATCATTTCAAGTGATACGCCGGATGCCATTAAAGGAACCTATGGGGTGACTTCGATTGAAGATGTATTTTTGAAAAATGGAGGTGTTACCATTGAGGATTAGAGGGTTTGTCATTCGGATTCTTCAACAGCTGCTCAGGGACAAACGAACATTGGCCTTGATGTTTCTAGCTCCTTTATTGATTCTGAGTATGTTGTCCCTCGTATTTAACTCTGATGATTACGATGCCAAGGTGGCGATTGTGGATTTGCCACAACAGCTTGAAGCAAAGGTCGATACGAGTGATTTTGAAACATATCCAGGTACGGATAAAGCGTTAAGAGATATTAAAAATGGCAAGTTGGATGGCTATATTTCATTCGATGATCCAACCAGTCCTTCCATCGTCATTGAAGGCAGTGACCCCACTGTCAACGGGGCTGTGATGAAGAAAGTTCAAACTTTGTTTCCCGCCAACTCTCAAAAACTATCAGGTCAAATGGAGTATGTGTACGGAAGCAAGGATATGGAGATGTTTGACTCCTTTGGCCCTGTACTTCTTGGATTTTTCGTCTTCTTCTTTGTGTTTTTAATCAGCGGGGTATCATTCTTGAGAGAAAGAACGACCGGGACACTTGAAAGATTGCTTGCTTCACCGATCAAGATTTGGGAGATGGTCGCAAGCTACGTGATTGGATTCGGCATCGTCACCCTTCTTCAAGCATCATTGATTTCCTGGTATTCGATTTATGTGTTGGACATGATGATGAAAGGAAGCTTTTTCAATCTGTTGATTATCATTGTCTCCCTATCGTTTACAGCTCTTACATTAGGAATATTGTTATCTGCTTTTGCCAAGAATGAATTACAGATGATGCAGTTTATTCCAATAGTGGTCTTACCGCAAATTTTCTTTTCAGGATTATTTAACTTGGATACGATTTCTGGATGGCTAAGCTGGATTGGACCGATCACCCCTCTTTATTACGCAGCGGATGCATTAAGGGATGTGATGATAAGAGGTTTTGCCTTTGAAAACCTGCTCTTTAACCTATCCGTGCTTATTGGATTTTCTTTACTCTTTATTGTTCTTAATGTTGCAGCCCTACGAAAATACCGTAAAATATAGGGTGAGAAACGACAAGTTAGGGGTTTAAGCATGTTAGAAGATAATAATCTATTCAAGCATCTATTTGACCAAGAGGAAACACTGACGGAGAAACAACAGAAAATAGTAGAAGCAGCTATTGAAATGTTCGCTGAAAAAGGCTATGCCTCCACCTCTACCAGCCAAATCGCCAAAAAAGCCGGCGTCGCAGAAGGAACCATCTTCAGGCATTATAAGACGAAGAAGGACCTGCTTCTTTCCATCGTATCTCCTACGATGGCCAAACTGATTGCTCCGTTTGTGATCCGGGATATTAATAAAGTGTTAGATGCGAAGTATGATCGGTATGAGGATTTCCTTAAAGCCATGATTCTTAACCGACAGGAGTTTTTAAAAGAGAACATGACCGCTTTTAAGATTTTAATACAGGAAATCCCTTTTCATCCGGAATTAAAAGAACAATTCAAAGAGCATATCGCTGAAAAAGTGTTCGGGAAATTCGTCCGACTCGTCGATTATTACAAGGAAAAAGGACAAATAATAGACTTGCCTTCTCCGGCGGTTGTTCGGTTTTCAGCCACCAGTATCTTCGGATTGCTCCTGGTCCGGTATCTCCTCCTTCCCGAAGAAGATTGGGATGATGAGAAGGAAATCGAGATGACAGTGCAGATGATTGTGAATGGGATTGGGAAGGGATAAAAGTGTGGGAAGAGCTCCAAATATTCAATTTGGAGCTCTTTTTTAGTTTAGAAAGCCGGAAACAGAACTGAAGTTGCCACTCGAAAGCTTAATTTAAGCCCCCTCCTACCTATTTGGAGGAGTTTATTTTCAAATTTCTGATTTCATTTCCAATTTTCCATGATTTGTTTTCAAATCCCAGATTTTATTTTCAATTCTCCCTGAATGACTTACCCCTCCGTTCGTTTCCCCCCTGACCTAAACGGGTAAAACCTACTATCAGCACAAGGAGGTAGAAAAATGAGTTTTCTTTTCCACGAGAGTACATTGAAAGAACAACATATTCTCATCACTGGTGCAACAGGCGGCATCGGATTCGAAACGGCGAAAGTGGCAGTGCAGGTCGGAGCCAAGGTAACCATCACAGGCAGAAATGAAGAAAAGCTGAATCAACTAAAAGATGAGTGTCAGGATCCAAACAGGGTCTTCATGTATAAGGCAGACCTTACAAACGCTCAGGACCTGGAACAGCTGCTATCATCCGCTATTGAAGAACATGGCCCCATCACCGGTCTCGTTAATTCTGCTGGAATAGGCGGCGGTGATATGGTAGAGAAGTTATCAGAAGAAGTTGCACGAGAGATCATGGAGTTGAACTATTTCTCATTGGTCCAACTCTCACAGGCAGTATATAAACAAATGAAGGATAGAGGGAGTGGATCCATCGTCAACATCTCCTCCCTTTCAGGACTGAGAGGAACTCACGGCAATAGTGCGTATAGTGCATCCAAATTTGCGGTCACCGGGTTTACCCAGGCATTTGCCCATGAAGCAATTGAAAACAATATACGAGTGAATGCCATTTGCCCCGGTTATGTAGATACCGAAATGGGACGAAACGCCATCAAATCAAAAGGCGAACGAGAAGGCAGAAGCTATGAGGAGCAATTAGAGATCGCGAAAGACAGTATCCCCTCTGGACGGTTGACCTCACCGACCGAGGTCGCGAATACGATTGTGTATCTATTAAGTGATGCCGCCGTGAATATTGTTGGAGAGTCGGTGAAGATTTCAGGAGGAAGCGTGATGCGTTGATAAACCCTTACAGAACACCGTTCAAGCACGAACGGTGTTCCTTTAGTAAGTTAATAAGTGGATAAAAAGTAAAAATTAGTGCATTCATCACTTACACCATTCAGTAAATTATGGTTTAATAAATAGTACTATGGAACGATAATTGAGAAGAAGGTTGTGGAATTGAACCCTATCGCTTCTTTATAAAGTAAAAGCTGAGAGATCTTTCTCCTCTTTTTTTTACTTCAAAATCGAACATACGTTCTGTTGGTGGTGAAAAAATGGATTCGTTAATTAGGAAATTTTATCGTCATTATCCTCATCTCAAACATAATAAAGCTGTTGATTCCTTTATCAGTCAAACGGAAAATCAGAAATTAATAGAAGATTTTTTATGTCACCCGAGCGCGCGTAAGGAAGAACGTTTAAACGAAGCCTTTAAGGCCCATTACTTTGATATTCGGTTTACCTCATACGTCAGTTCATCCCTCTATTTTCACAGTGTGAACTTTGACAAACATGTTAGGAAATATAGTGAACGTCATCCTTTGACCCTTGATAACAAAGTCGATCATGAAGGCGGATCTTTTATTGATCTTGTGCCCGATCCTGCATCAGAAATACCCCCTTTTGCAAACTATTCGACCTTAACAGAGTGCCTTGAGAATGAAGAATTGCTTCAGGCATATGAAGCGTTAACAGACAAACAAAAGCTAATTCTCGACTTAGCTTATGTACAGGAATTCAATGATACTGAAATATCACGAATTCTTGGCATATCTCAACAGGCTGTATCAAAAACTCATCGAAAAGCATTAAGCACCTTAAAAACAATTTTAGAAAAAGGAGAATCATAAAGCATGGGAATATTATATGACCTGGTAAAAGAAGCTCAATGTAACACAGCATATGAAACGAACGTCATACAAACCTTCGAACCGAAAATAAAGAAATCATTGTATTTAACCAGAGTAGAAAATAGAGACGATCTTGAACAAGAGTTAAAGATCAAAGTGATACGTTATGTCAGGGATTATTCATTAGAGAATGTACCAGGATTATTTGATTTAAATAAACAATAAAAAAGGACAAACACTCACAAAACCTGTGGGTGCTTGTCCTTTTTCTATGCTGAATCGAGTTTCCTCAAAAACTTCCGGCTGCAGGTTGTCATTTCGCCCCCCTATTCTTCTTTATAGAGTGTAAGGCAAACAAAACAGAGTGAGAGAGATTGGGATGGTCTTTCTTTCTCTTCATCCCTTTTTGCCTCAAACATACAAAGGGAGCGATGATGAATGAATTGGACAAGAACATTACGACAAGGTGATTCAGGCAGCGATGTAAAGGAACTTCAGATTCGAGTTGCAGGATGGGCAGCAGGTTCCCCTTCCCAAACTTATGTGTCGGTGGATGGAGCATTCGGACCGGGAACGGAAGCTGCTGTTAAACGATTCCAAAGTGCATACGGTCTTTCAGCTGACGGAATCGCAGGACCGCAAACACATAGCAAATTGAACGCCCTTGAAGCAAGCGACGGCTCGACGGTCAACTTTGCTTTCAGTGAATTCTATTCGAAGGACGGAAGCGGCTTCTCGGGAGGAAATGTCGGCTCTACTCAAGTTAAGGAGAATGTACGACGATTAATGTACAAGCTTGAAGCTCTTCGTAAAAAACTTGGGAATCCGCCTGTTGTGATCAATTCTGGATTCAGAAGCATCACTCATAACCGAAATGTCGGCGGTGCCTCAAATAGTATGCACACTTACGGAATCGCAGCCGATGTTGATCCTTCAGGGAAAACGCCTGCTCAAGTAGCTGAAATTGCCAAAACATGCGGATTTAGCGGGATCATTAAATATACAACATTTGTTCATGTTGATAGCCGTATCGAGTATCCTTATGGTTCTCAATCGTTTTACTGGGCTTAAGGAAGGGAGGAAATAAAATTATGCCAATCATTGTACTTGATCCAGGTCACGGGGGAACAGACCCAGGCGCTGTTGGAAACGGACTGCAGGAGAAAAATCTCACGCTGGATATCGGATTAAAGGTTCAGAAAGTTTTAGAAGACAACTTTGTGGTGGATGTTCGTTTAACAAGAGAAACGGATGTATACGCAGGATTATCAGAGCGGGCGGATTTTGCAAATGGATTAGGCGCCTCTTACTTTGTATCCCTTCACCATAATGCCGGCGGTGGTACAGGGTTTGAAAGCTTTATTTATCCAGGTTCAGCAGCCTCTGAAACGGGAAGAAGACAAGATGTCCTCCACGGGGAATTAATGAATTTTTACTCAAAATACGGATTAAGAGATCGTGGACAAAAGGAAGCGAACTTCGCGGTATTAAGAGAAACCGCTATGCCCGCGATATTACTGGAAAACCTGTTTATCGACAGCGTGAATGATACGAATCTCTTAAAAGATCCAATCTTTCTTACTGGGTTGGCCAATGCCACTGCAGCTGGAATAGCAAAAGCACTTAATCTCAAACCTTAACAAAACGCAGGCTGGCTTAGGCCGGCTTGCACCTAA